>JACCYP010000118.1 GCA_013696425.1 Thermoleophilaceae bacterium | reverse complement strand
CCGGGGCCGGGCTCGAACTCGGCCGGGCTCGCCGTGTTCGAGTACGTCACGAGGTGCGGCACGGTCTACGGCCACACGGGGAGCTTTCCGGGCTTCGGACAGCTGGCCGTCTCGAACCGCGCCGGCTCCCGCTCGATGACGTTCTCGATCAACACGGCGCCGCCCAGGGGTCGCCTCCTGCGCCGGCTCCGCGCCATGCAGGAGACCGGCGTGTGCGCACTCCTGAAGGACTGATTCAGCGCAGGTAGATCGGGTTGGACAGGATCCAGGTGCGCCCTTCGAGGCGCGCCTCGATCCTGTACACGCCGGGCTCCTCGACCTCGGCCGCGAGCCGCGGTCCCTCGACGGCCGCGATCTCCTCGCCGCCGCAGAGGAGCCGCATCGAGCACGGCCGCGGCGTGCGCGCGGTGAGCTCGGTCCAGCCGGCCTCGATCTCCTCGCCCATGCAGCCTGCCTCGGCCTCGAAGGTGAACCCGTGCGCGGGAGCGAGCCGGTCCATGGCCAGGTAGCAGCGCCCTGAGCGCAGGGCGTCGTAGACCTGCTCGCGATCGTGTTCGAGCTCACCGGTGAGGGCTTCGCGGGACAGGACGTGGGTGCGCAGGAACGAGAACGAGCGCTCGTAGGACATGAGCTTCAGCACCCGCCCGCCGATCCGCTTGCCGATCTGATGGGCGTCGAGCCCGCCGATCGCCACCACGGCCTTGCGCTCGCACAGCCGGTCCCACTCGCGCATGTTGCGCTCGGGCGGATGGTCGACCCACCGGTCGGGGCGCAGCACGAAGCGGATGCCGTCGCGGATCGACCCGATCTTCTCCGCGGAGTCGGTTACGAAGCTCCACAGCTCGAGGCCGTCGAGCTCCTCCAGCGCGCGAAAGGGCATCCCGCGCGCGCGCTCGAAACGGGGCGAGCCCTCGGAGAACGGATGTGCCGCGAAGCCGAACCCGCCGGCGCGGCGCACGGCGGCGAGGATGCCCGCGGCATCGAGCCCCTCGTGGTCGATCTCCTCGTCGATGCCGAAGGCCAGGAAGTGGTTCTCGCTCTTTGGCGAGACCTCCTCACCCACCAGCACGAGCACGCCGTCGTGCCAGCCCTCCTCGCCGCGGCGGCGGGCCTGGAGCGTGTCGTGATCGGTGAGCAGGACCACGTCGAGCGCATTCGCGCGGGCGGCCGCCGCGATCTCCGGCACGGTGCCGGTGCCGTCGGAGTGGGTCGAGTGCAGGTGGATCACGCAGGCGAGGTCATGCATGGGCGCGAGGGTAACCTCTGCCCCATGGCAGCCATCGAGAGTCCCGAAACCGTAGGTCTTCGCCCCTTCCACGAGTTCGACGACGCCAATGCGCTGTGGCCGCGCGGCGGCCGCCCCGAGGCCATCCGCAAGGCCGCCGACGAGTTCCGCTCGCGCTTCAAGGAGCAGGGCGAGATCACAGCGGTGCGCACGATCCCGCTCGTCTCCGCGCCCTACCCCGTGAAGTACGCCTTTGGCGGCGCGGCCAAGGCGATCAATCCCTACGTGAACATCGTGAACCGGCTCGTGGTCGTCCAGTTCGAGGACTTCGAGGGCGAGATGAAGACGCTCGTCTGGGAGCCGACGATCCCGGAGGGGTCCGCCGACGCGCCCTTCTACGCGCAGCTCGCCGCAGCCTCCCCGCAGTGGGTCCAGGACAAGCTCGCCACCGAGTTCAACACGCTCGACCAGGCGCTCGCCTCCGCCGGCATCGCGCCCGAGGCCGTCAACTTCGTCTCCTTCGACCACCTCCACGTCCAGGACGTGCGCCGGCTGATGGGCACCACGAAGCCGATCGACGGGGAGTCCGAGCCCAAGGAGGCCTACTTCCCGAACGCGAAGTTCCTCTGCCAGCGGCTCGAGGTGGCGACGTTCGAGAACGTCCATCCGATGCAGTGGGCCTGGTACGTGCCCGACGGCATGACCGACGTGCGCGACGACAACCTCGTTCTGCTTGACGGTGACGTGGAGCTCGGCAAGGGCGTCGCGATCCTGTGGACGCCCGGGCACACCGACGGCAACCACTCGCTCGTGATCAACACCCCCGAGGGCATCTGGGTCTCCTCCGAGAACGGCGTGTGCGCCGACTCCTGGCAGCCGCACCTCTCGAAGATCCCCGGGGTCAAGGGCTTCGCCGAGTTCATGGGCCGCGAGGTGGTGCTCAACTCGAACACGCTCGAGGACTCGGTCGACCAGTACGACTCGATGGTCAAGGAAAAGTCCGTGGCCGACTCCGTCGCGAGTGATCCGCGCTGGCTGCAGGTGTTCCCGTCGAGCGAGATGGCCACGCTGCGGCGCCAGTGGCCGGTGGTGCCGAGCTACACGCACGGGGGCATGAACTACGGGCGGATCGAGCGGCGGCACGCCCGTGGCTGAGCATCCCGACTCATTCGGCGCCCGCGCCGACCTCGACGGGCGCGAGATCTTCCGCCTAGACGCGCTCCAGGAGCGCTTCGACGTCGCGCGCCTGCCCTACTGCCTCAAGGTGCTGCTCGAGAACGTGCTGCGCAACGAGGACGGCCAGGGCACGACGGCCGATCACGTGGAGCAGGTGGCCACCTGGGTGGCCAAGGACGAGCCGAGCAAGGAGATCGCCTACACGCCCGCGCGCGTGCTGATGCAGGACTTCACCGGCGTGCCCGCGATCGTCGACCTCGCCGCCATGCGCGACGCGATGGCCGACCTCGGCGGCGACCCCGCCCGGATCAACCCGCTCTCGCCCGCCGAGCTCGTGATCGACCATTCGATCCAGGTCGATGTGTTCGCCGAGAAACTCGCCTTCCAGCGAAATGCCGAGCTCGAGTTCGAGCGCAACAACGAGCGCTACGCCTTCCTGCGCTGGGGCCAGACGGCGTTCGACGACTTCGCCGTCGTGCCGCCGAACACCGGCATCTGCCACCAGGTGAACCTCGAGTACCTGGCGCGCGTGGTGATCGGCAAGGACGGCCGCGCCTATCCCGACACGCTCGTCGGCACCGATTCCCACACCACGATGGTGAACGGCCTCGGCGTGCTCGGCTGGGGCGTGGGGGGGATCGAGGCCGAGGCCGCGATGCTCGGCCAGCCGGTGTCGATGCTCGTGCCCCAGGTGGTGGGATTCCGGATGACCGGCGAGCTGCCCGAGGGCGCCACCGCCACCGACCTCGTGCTCACCGTCACCCAGATGCTGCGCGAGCGCGGCGTGGTGAGCAAGTTCGTCGAGTTCTACGGCCCCGGCCTGCCATCGCTGCCGCTCGCCGACCGCGCGACCATCGGCAACATGTCGCCTGAGTACGGGGCCACGTGCGGGATCTTCCCCGTCGACGCCGAGACGCTCCGCTACCTCGAGCTCACCGGCCGCCCGAAGGGGCAGATCGAGCTCGTCGAGTCCTACATGCGCGAGCAGGGCATGTGGCACGACGAGAGCACCGAGGAGGCCGTCTATTCGGACACGCTCGAGCTCGATCTCGGCAGCGTCGAGCCGAGCCTGGCGGGCCCGAAGCGACCGCAGGACCGCATCCCGCTCTCGCAGGCCGCCGACTCGGCGCGCGACGAGCTCGTGACCCTGAACGGCCACGACGAGGAGGTGGCCGACTCGTTCCCGGCGAGCGACCCACCGACCGACGACCACGAGCCGGATCCCGTGAAGAGCCCGGGCGGCGGCACCGCCGTCAAGGATCGGCCCGCCGCGAGCTCCGCGCACGTGTCGATGCCCGACGGGCAGGAGTTCGACCTCGAGGACGGCGCGGTCGTGATCGCCGCGATCACCAGCTGCACGAACACCTCGAACCCCTCGGTCATGCTCGGCGCGGGCATCCTCGCGCGAAATGCAGTCGACCGGGGTCTCCTGCGCAAGCCCTGGGTGAAGACCTCGCTGGCGCCCGGGTCGAAGGTGGTCACCGACTACCTCGACCGCGCCGGGCTCACCGAGCCGCTCTCGAAGCTCGGCTTCGACCTCGTGGGCTACGGGTGCACCACGTGCATCGGGAACTCCGGCCCGCTCCCGGACGAGATCTCGAAGGCGATCGAGGACGAGGACCTCACCGTCGCGTCCGTGCTCTCGGGCAACCGCAACTTCGAGGGCCGCATCCACCCCGAGGTGAAGCTCAACTACCTTGCCTCGCCGCCGCTGTGCGTCGTTTACGCGCTTGCCGGGCGGATGGACCTCGACGTGACGAGTGAGCCGCTCGGCGAGGACTCGGACGGTGAGCCGGTCTACCTGAAGGACATCTGGCCCTCTCAGAAGGAGATCGCCGAGACGGTCGCCGAGGCCGTCCAGTCGGACATGTTCCGCAAGAGCTACGGCGAGGTGTTCGAGGGCGACGAGAACTGGGCCTCGATCGAGATCCCTGAGGGCGACCGCTACGCCTGGGACGACGAGTCGACCTACGTGAAGCGAGCCCCCTACTTCGAGGGGATGGACTCCGAGCCCGAGGAGGAGCTGCCGCGGATCGAGAACGCGCGCATCCTCGCGCTGCTGGGCGATTCGGTCACCACCGACCACATCTCTCCGGCGGGCTCGTTCAAGCCGGACACTCCGGCGGGCGAGTACCTCGTCGAGCGCGGAGTGGAGCGCAAGGACTTCAACTCCTACGGCTCACGCCGCGGCAACCACGAGGTGATGATGCGCGGCACGTTCGCAAACGTGCGCCTGCGCAACCAGCTCGCGCCGGACACCGAGGGCGGCTTCACGGTTCACCTGCCGGACGAGGAAGAGATGACGATCTTCGACGCCTCGATGAAGTACCAGGAGGAGGGCGTGTCGCTCGGGGTGCTCGCCGGCAAGGAGTACGGCTCGGGCTCCTCGCGCGACTGGGCGGCGAAGGGACCGCGCCTGCTCGGAGTCCGGTTCGTGATCGCCGAGTCCTACGAGCGCATCCACCGCTCGAACCTCGTCGGCATGGGCATCCTGCCGCTGCAGTTCCCGGACGGCGAGGGCGTCGAGTCGCTCGGGCTCACCGGCAAGGAGGAGTTCTCGCTGGCCGAGCTCGAGGACGGCGCCCGCGAACTCGGCGTGACCGCGAACGATGTCTCCTTCGATGCCACGGTGCGGATCGACACCCCCAAGGAGTGGCAGTACTACCGCCACGGGGGCATCCTCCACTTCGTGCTGCGCCAGCTGCTCAAGGCGTGACCGAGAGGCAGAACCCGCCCGGCTGGGTCTGGGCGTTGAGCCTCGTCCCCGCCGCGATCTTCTTCGCCGGGGTGGTTCTCGGGTCGAGCAGGTTCGGCGATTCGGGGGCCTGGGACGGCGCGAACGAATTGCTCGTGCTGCCGGGCGGCGTGCTGCTGTTCCTCCAGGGCCTCTGGCTCCTCCTGCTCCGGCGCGAGACGTGGTGGCCGGCGGGCGTGGCCGCGCTCGCCCTCGGGGCGATCGGCGTGGCCGTCAGCCTCTAGCGACCGCGCTCGGCCGCGTGCTCCTGCGCTGATTGCGTGCCGCCCAGCGGAGGATCCGGACCCAGAGCCCGAGCCGGCGAGGGGGCCGTCCCTCGGCGCGGTCGAGTGCGTCCTCTGCCAGCGCGTCGTGCAGCCACCTGAACGCGAGCGGCCACCCGACGCGCATGGATCCCGTCGTGCCGCCCTCGAGCACGTGTCGCAGGGTCGCGCCGTCGTACTCGAACCGGTGCTCGCCCACGAGCCCGGTGGGGTGGACGAAGCGGAAGGCCACCGCACGGCCGGGCTCGTACCGGACGACCTCGTAGCGGATCGGCCCGTGGCCTCCACGGGCGCCGACCGACAGTGGTGTGTCGAGCTTGACCGCGGGCCAGCGGTCCCTGGGCCAGAGGTGGTCCTCGGGACCGGCGAGCCGGTCGATCATCGAGCCGGCACCCTCGACAGGTCGTTCATGAATGTTGCGGATCATTGGAACTCTGTTCTAGAATAGCGTTCTAGTGGTCACCGCACAAGACACCCGGCAGGCGATCCTCGACGCCGCGCTCGTCGCCTTCGGCGAAAAGGGCTTCGGGGCCACGACGATCGGCGACGTGCGCGCCCGCAGCGGGACGAGCACCGGCTCGATCTACCACTGGTTCGGCTCGAAGGAGGGCATCGCGGGCGCGCTCTACGTGGAGGGGCTGCGCGAGTACCAAACCGGTGTGACCGCGATCCTCGAGCGTGAGCGGGACGCCGAGCTGGGCGTCCGGGCGCTCTTAGAGCACCACGTCCTGTGGGTGCGGGACAACCCGGACCTCGCCCGCTTCCTGCTCAGCCGCCGCGAGATCGAGTTGCTGCCGGAGTCCGAGGAGGAGCTGGCGGACATGAACCGCGAGCTGTTCGCGCTCACCTCGAAGTGGTTCCGCGCGAAGCCCGCCTTGGTCGACCTTCCCCCCGACGTGCTGCACGCCGCGCTGCTCGGACCGGCGCAGGAGTGGTCGCGCCACTGGCTCGGTGGCAGGGCGCGCAGCGGCGTGGCGCGCACGGCCGCGCTGCTCGGAGACCTCGCCTGGAAGGCACTACGAAAGGACGACTCATGACCCCCTACGACGAACTCGTGGCACGC
>JACCYP010000077.1 GCA_013696425.1 Thermoleophilaceae bacterium | reverse complement strand
GCGCGTGACGAGCACCGTCTGGGTCTGGCAGTACTTCTGGATCCCCTTGATGCCGTGGCGCTGCCCGATGCCGGACTCGTGCGAGCCGCCGAACGGGGCCTCCATGGCGAGGTAGTTGATGATCGCGTCGTTCACGCAGGCGTTGCCCGCCTCGAGGCGCCGCGCCATCGCCTCGCCCTTGGCCACGTCCTTGGTCCACACGCTCGAGTTGAGCCCGTAGGGGGAGTCGTTGGAGAGCCGCAGGGCCTCCTCGCCGTCCTTCACCTTCATGATCGGAAGGGTCGGGCCGAATGTCTCCTCGGTCATGCACTCCATCGAGTGGTCGACGCCCGTGAGCACCGTCGGCTCCCAGAACCGCCCGGCGCCCTCCTTGCGCTTGCCGCCTGTGCGCACCTGCGCGCCCTTGTCGACCGCGTCCTTCACGTGGCGCTCGACGATGTCGATCTGGTTCTCGAAGGTCATCGCGCCGATCTCGACCGAGCCCGCCTCGCCGGGAGGGCCCTGGCGCAGCTTCTGCGTCTTCTCGATCACCCTGCCGACGAAGTCGTCGTAGATCGGCTCGGCCACGTAGACGCGCTCGACCGACTGGCAGATCTGACCGGAGTTGAGGAAGCCGTAGTAGACGGCCGCGTTCGCGGCACGCTCCACGTCGGCGTCGTCGAGCACGATCATCGGGTCCTTGCCGCCGAGCTCCAGCGACACGGGCGTGAGCGTCTCGGCCGCCTGGGCCATGATCCGCTTGCCCGTCTTCACGGAGCCGGTGAACATCATCATGTCGGCCGCGTCGACCAGCGCGGCGCCCGTCTCGCCGCGGCCCGTGGCCACGAGGGCCACGTCCTCGGGCATGCCGACGGCCCTCATCCCCTCGGCCATGAAGAGCGTCGAGAGCGGCGTGACCTCGCTCGGCTTCATCACGACCGTGTTGCCGGCCATGAGCGCCGGCACGGCGTCCCCGGAACAGAGGTTCAGCGGGAAGTTCCACGGCCCGATCACGCCCACCACGCCGTAGGGGCGGTAGCGGATCAGGACCTTCTTGCCGAGCAGCAGCGGCGAGTGCGGGCGCACCTTCTCGTCAGCCAGGTACTTCGGCGCGTTCTTCGCCCAGAAGCCGAGCGCATCGGCCATGTAGCCGATCTCCGTGATCTGGGCGTCCTCGCGGGTCTTGCCGCACTCGTCCATGAGCGTCTGGACCATGCGCTCGCGGTTCTGGATCAGCCAGCGGCGCGCCTCGCGCATGATGTCGGCGCGGCCCTCGTATCCGAGCGCCTCCCAGGCCGGCTGCGCGGCACGCGCGCGAGCGACCAGCGAGTCGACCTCGGTGCGGCCCATGTCGGGCACATGGGCGATGGTCTCCCCCGTGGCGGGGTTCTCGACGGCGATGGTGTTCGCGGCGCCGTTGGTGCGCGCGGCTGCGGGGGACTCGACGGTGGCCATTCGGACGCTCTCCTCGAAGGTGGCTGAGCGGCCAAGTCTACGCCCCGGGGGCGGTGGCAGGCGGTGTGGGACGATCGCCAGGTGCAGACGATCGAGCACCGCTTCAACGGGCCGCCCGACCTCGGTCACGGCGGCTACTCGTGTGCCGTCGGCGCCGTGCTCGTGGACGCTCCGGTCGCCGCTGCTTCGCTGCGACGCCCGGTGCCGCTCGACACGGAGCTGCGGGAGGAGCGCGACGGAGACTCGGTGAAGCTCCTCGACAACGACGACGTCGTGATCGAAGCGGGCCCGGCCACGCTGGACCTCGACCCGCCGCCGCCCGTCTCGCTCGCCGAGGCGGAGGCGACGACGCCGCTGTACCCCACCGACCTCCACGCGTTTCCCACCTGCTTCGGCTGCGGGCCCCACCGCGACCCCGCCGACTCGATCCGGATCATGGTCGGCCCGGTGGAGCGCCGCGAAGACGTGCTCGCCGACGTCTGGGTTCCGCTGGAGGAGTTCGGCGACCCCGTGGAGGGGCTGTGGGTCTGGGCCGCGCTCGACTGCCCGACGGGCTGGGGCGCCGTGCCTTTGAACCAGCCGCCGCACGTGCTCGCCCGCCTCACCGCCGATCCGGCGATCACGCCGATCCGCGGCGGCGAGCCGCACGTCGTGACCGCCTGGCTCATCGACGCCGAAGGACGCAAGCGCCGCGGCGGCGCCGCGATCTGGACTGCCGACGGGGTGCTGTGCGCAAAGGCCGAGGGCCTGTGGATCGCGCCGCGCGATCCCGGCGCCCACGGAGCCACAAGGACCTAGACCCCGGGGGTCGTGGCAGACCGCGGCTTCGGGCTCGGCTGCGCTTTCGGAGCCTAGTCGGAGAGCTCTACGCGCTCGATCTTGGCGTCCTCGACCGGCTTGTCGTTGCCGCCGTTCGGGAGGGCTTCGATCGCGTCCACCGCGTCCATGCCGTTCGTGACCTTGCCGAACACGGTGTGCTTGCCGTCGAGCCAGGGTGCGGCGCCGGTGGTGACGATGAAGAACTGTGAGCCGTTGGTGTTCGGCCCGGCGTTCGCCATCGCCAGCGCGCCGCGCTCGACCTTGTTCTGGTTGAACTCGTCGTCGAAGGAGTAACCGGGTCCGCCGGTGCCGGTGCCCTCGGGGCAGCCGCCCTGGATCATGAAGTCCTTGATGATGCGGTGGAAGGTGAGGCCGTCGTAGAAGCCGTCGGTGGAGAGCTTGCGGAAGTTCTCCACCGTCTTGGGTGCGTCGGCGTCGAAGAACTCGACCTCGATCGGACCCTGGTTGGTGTGCAGCGTTGCCGTGCTCATTACTTTCGTGCGACCTCCGCGTCGAGTTTTCCGTTCAGCTTCTCCACCACTTCGTCAGCACGCTCGGCCGGCAGCTCGAGCACGGTGAAGCGCTCGAGCACCCTCACGCCGGAGATGTCCTCGCCGTCGAGGTGGGTGTTGTCCACCACCGCGCTGATCACGTCCTTGGGCTCGAGGCCCTTCTTGCTGCCGGCGCCGATCACGAGCTTCGCGCGCGGGCCCTTTGGCTCCTTGCGCGGCTTGGTGTGGCGCGGGCGGCGTGCCTGGCGCGGCTCGTCCTCGGGCTCGGCCGGCGGCGGCGGTGTTGGTGCGCCGGCGTTCGCCGCCACGTCCACGGCCACCTCGGTCTGCACCTCGGGGGTGCCGCGCTTGCGCGGCTTGAAGGAGGCCTTCGTCTCGCGCGTCGCGCCCGGGGACCACTCGCCGATCTCGGTCTTCGCGTGGCGTTCGATGGCCTCGAGGTCCGAGCGCTGCTTTGAGGTGATGAGCGTGATCGCTCGGCCACTGCGCCCCACCCGGCCGGTGCGGCCGATGCGGTGCACGTAGATGTCGGGCGAGTTCGGCACGTCGTAGTTCACGACGTGGGACACGCCGGAGATGTCGAGTCCGCGGGCGGCGACGTCGGTGGCGATCAGAAGTCGCTCGCGACCGCTCTTGAAGGCGATCATCACGCCGTCGCGCTGGCCCTGTGACATATCGCCGTGGAGCGCCTTCACGCGGATGCCGCGGTCGCCGAGGCGGCGGGCGAGGCGGTCCACACCGATCTTCGTGCGGGCGAAGACGATGGCCTGCTCGGGCTTCTCGGACTCGATCAGCCTCACGAGCGAATCCGGCTTCTCCTTGTCGCTGGTCTCGATGTAGAACTGCTCCACGGTGTCGATGGTGAGGGTCGCGGCCTTCACCTTGATCACAATCGGGTCGTACATGAACTTGTCGGCGAGAGCGCGGATCGGGGGCGGCATGGTGGCCGAGAACAGCGCGGTCTGGCGCCCGCTCGGGGAGCGCGAGAGGATCATCTCGACGTCCTCGAGGAAGCCGAGGTCGAGCATCTCGTCGGCCTCGTCGAGCACCACGTAGCGGGCCGAGTCGAGGAAGAGGGCGTGGCGTCCGATCAGGTCCTTCACGCGGCCGACGGTGCCGACGATCACCTGCGCGCCGGCGCCCACGCGCGAGATCTGCTCGCGGATCGGCGCACCGCCGAACACGGCCACGACCTCGATGCCGCGGCCGTCACCGTAGGCGCGGAGCGCCTGGGTCACCTGAATGCAGAGCTCGCGTGTCGGCGTGAGCACGAGCGCCTGGACCTCGGGGTCCGAGGGATCGATGTAGTCGATCAGCGGCAGGCCGAAGGCGGCGGTCTTCCCCGTGCCGGTCTGGGCCTGGCCGATCACGTCGCTCCCGCGCCTGAGCTCCGGGATCGCCTGCTCCTGGATGGGGGTGGGGCTTTCGTAGCCGAGGTGCTCGAGCGATTCGAGCACCTGCGCGGAGAGTCCAAGGTCTGAAAAGGAGGCCAAGTCGCGACCTACGTTAGAAGAGGTCGCTCGTCAACCGGGGGCGGGAAGCCCCCGGTCATCACCAGGCGCGGTGCAGGATGCCCCGCGGATCACGAATCTTGGGCACAACTATCGAAGCCGAGCTTGCGCGCATCGGCCTTGCCCTTCTCCGAAAGCGTCGTGATCTGCGCCTGAAGATCGGTGATCTGCTTGGTCTCGCCATCCTCGACCGCGGCGTCGAGCGCCTCCGGGAGCTGGTCGTAGAGCTCCACGGCCTGTGCGAGGTCAGCCTTGTAGGCGTCGAAGTCTGCCTTCTGGTCCTCCGGCGCGTCGAGCCCGTCGAACTTCTGCTGGGTCTCGGTGAGCACGCCGCGGTTGTCCTCGAGCGCGGCCTTCAGCTTGTCCGGATCCTGGCCGGCGGCCTCGATCTCCTTCTCCGCGGCGTTGCCCTTGGGCTCGAGGTCCTTGCAGATCTGGTTGCCCTCCTCGGCGAACTCCTCCTTCTCGTCCTTGCCACAGGCGGTGAGCGTGAGCGCGGCCACGAGCAGGAGTGCGGTGATGGAGATGATTTTCATGCGCGGGAGCCTCTCACAGCCAGTCGAGCACCGCTTTCCAGCATCCCGAGCGTGGCCACACGGGTGCGCGGTGGGCGTCGCCGGGCACGAGCACGAGCTCGCACTCATCCCCCGCCGCGCGCGCGTAGTCCTCGGAGATGAACGGCGGCACCGTGGTGTCGCGGTCGCCGTGCACGAGCAGCGTGGGCACCCCGAGCGGCAGCAGCTCGCCCGGCGATGCCACGGCGTAGCGCTCGGGCACCTCCTCCG
>JACCYP010000038.1 GCA_013696425.1 Thermoleophilaceae bacterium | reverse complement strand
CCGGCGGCGCAAGCTCGACATGGTGGCGGGCATCGCAGCCGCGCTCGAGGGGCCGCAGCTCTCGCCGGAGGGGCGCGACCGCGCCCAGGCGTTCCTGAGCCTCTACCGCAGCGCGTCCGCCGCGTTCGACGAGATGCGTCCAGATGCGTTCGTGAACCGCCTGATCGAGCGGCTCGGGCTGCGCCGGGCGACGATATTCGCCGCCCAGGCCGACACCCTCGAGCGGCTCGTGAACATCGCGAAGCTCGGCGAGCTGGCCGTGGCCTACGTGCGCCGCGAGCCGCAGGCCACCGCGCGCGACTTCACCCGCTACATCTCGGCCGTGGCTGAGGCGGGCCTGCCCGAGCAGGAGGCCACCGCCCCCGCGGGACCGCCCGCCGTACAGGTGATGACGATGGAGTCGGCCAAGGGCGGGGAGTGGGACCACGTCTTCGTGCTCGGCCTCTCCGGCATGCGCATGCCCGGCCCGCGTCGGCGCGGTGGCGACGGCGTGCCCGACGCGCTGCTCAAGGAGGCCCTGCCCCCGGACGGCGGCGAGGTGCACGAGGCCGCGATGCGGCGGCTGCTGCACGTGGCGATGACGCGCGCGCGCAGGACGCTCCACCTGTCGTGGTTCGAGGCCGGGGAGCTGCCGCGGCCTTCGCTTTTCTTCGAGGAGGCCCGCACCGCCCTGGAGGCCGAGGAGGAGGTGTTCGAGGAGGAGCTCTTCGGGCCCGCCGAGGGCCTGCACTCGACCTTCCGGATGATGCGCGACGAGCTGCTCGACTCGGTCTCGCGCGTGGGCGGCAGCCTCTCCGAGATGCGCCTCGACACCTACCTCGACGCCAACCAGGCGGTGGTGCGCCATCTCGAACTGCTGAAGCTCGCCGCGCTGATCGAGCGGGGCAAGGCGGGGCAGCCCGTGTCCGAGGCGCTGGCCGACGTGAACGACCTGCTCGGCCAGGTGGCGACGCCCGAGCAGCGCGACCTCTACAAGCAGTCGGCGCTCGACGAGTACCTGCTCGACTCCGAGCGCGACGAGCGTCGCCGCGCGGACGCGATCGGGAGCGAGGAGCAGTCGCTCGACGCGTTCATCCCACGCCGCGGCGAGGGCCTGATGCTCTCGGCCTCCGACATCGAGACCTACCGGATCTGCCCGCTCAAGTACAAGTTCGCGCGCGTCTTCCGGATCCCGCAGGAGCCGACGATCAACCAGCGATTCGGCATCGTGGTGCACCAGGTGCTCGAGCGCTTCCACGGCCAGGGCGGCGGCTCGATGGAGCACCTGATGGACCTGTTCGAGACCTCATGGCGCCGCGCCGGCTTCGGGGACTCCAACGACGACCTGCAGTTCCGCGAGAAGGCGGTGAACGCGCTCACCCGCTACTGGGAGACAGACCGCGACCGCCGCTCGGAGGTGGCGTGGTTCGAGCGCTCGTTCTCGTTCAAGCTCGGCGCGCACCTGCTGCGCGGGCGCGTGGACCGCGTGGACCGCCACCCGGACGGCTCCTACGAGCTGATCGACTACAAGACCGGGAAGCCGAAGAGCGCCGCCGAGCTGCGCGAGGACATCCAGCTCTCGATCTACCAGATGGGTGCGCGCGAGTCGTGGGAGCTCGAGACCGCCGCCCAGAGCTACTACTACGTGCTCGACAACGAGAAGGTCCCGGTGGAGCACTCGCCGGAGCAGCTCGACCGCGTGCGCGCGACGGTGGCCGAGATCGCCGACGGGATCCTCGCCCAGGACTTCGAGCCCACACCCTCGCCGGAGATCTGCCCGTTCTGCGACTACCGCATCATCTGCCCGGCGGCCGAGAAGTGACGTAAGGAATCCGTGCGGCTACGCGCGAGACGCTCTACTCCTCGTCGGGCTTGGCCTGGCGCAGGAAGTTCTGGAAGTCCCGCGCGATCGCGTCGCCTGACGGGATCTCGCGCGTAAACTGGGTCTCGTCGTCGGCGGCGTCCATCGACTCCTCGAGCTTCTCGACGAAGGCCTTCACGTCGGGGTCGCTGGCCACGGCGGCCGTCACCTGGCGCTCATACTGTTCCGCGGCGTCCTCGAGCTCGCTCGCCTCGACAACCACACCCGCCAGTCCCTCGAAGCGGCGGATGAGCGCAAGCGCGGCCTTCGGGTTGGGGGCGGCGGCGACGTAGTGGGGCACCGAGGCCCACAGGCTCGCGCTCGGCATGCCGGCCTGGCCACATGCGTCGTGGATCACGCCGACGATGCCGGTGGGCCCCTCGTAGCTCGAATGCTCGAAGCCGAGCTTGTCGACAAGCCCGTCCTCGGAGGCCAGCCCGGTGATGGAGACGGCGCGCGAGTGCGGCACGTCCGCGAGCAGGGCGCCGAGCGAGATCACCATCTTCACGCCGAGCTCGCGCGCGACCTCGACCACGGCGGCGGAATAGGAGCGCCAGCGCAGCTGCGGCTCGGCACCCTGGAGAAGTACGAGGTCGTGGGCCGAGCCGGGTACCCCGGCGGCTTGGAAGGTGGTCTCCGGCCACTCGATCACGCGGGTCACCCCCTCATCGAGACTGATGGTCGGCCGTGTCTCGGTGAAGTCGAAGAAGTCCTCGCAGTCGATCGATGCGACCGGCTCGGCCTCGAAGCTCTGCTGCAGGAAGGTGAGCGCGGCCGAGGCGGCCTCACCGGCGTCATTCCATCCGCTGAAGGCGCAGACGAGAACGGGATCGCGGAGCTGCGGCCTGGCGGTCCAGTCGATGGCACTCACCACTACGACGTTACCCGAGCCCCTACGTCCGACCGCCCACGCAACATCAATGGCGTGTCCGCGGCAATTGCAGATCTCGAGGCAGGCCAGCCGGTCGAGGGCGTCTTCGCCTGCACGCGAAAGGACCTGCTCACGGCGCGTTCGGGCAGCCCCTACCTGGCCCTCGAGCTACGCGACCGCAGCGGCACGATCGCGGCGCGCGCGTTCCGCGACGCCGCGCTGCTGGCCGAGGGTTTCGACCGCGGGGACCTCGTCTGGGTGGCCGGCCGCACCGCCCGACTTCCGCGAGGAGCTCCAGATCGAGCTCGCCGCCGTGCGGCGCGCCGAAGCCGATGCCGCGGCCCCCGAGGAGTTCCTCCCGAAGGCCTACCGCGACATCGAGGAGCTCGACGGCTTCCTCGAGCATCTCGCCCGCGAGGTGCACGACCGCGCCCTCGCGGAGCTGCTCACGCGCTTCATGGACGACGAGGTGTTCCGCGCCGCCTTCAGGCGCGCGCCCTGCACCCGCGACGGTCACCACGCCTATCTCGGCGGGCTGCTCGAACACAGCGTGGCCGTGGCCACGCTCGCGCAGGAGGCGTGCATCCTGCACCCGCGCCTCGACTCCGACGTGCTCATCAGCGCCGCGATCCTCCACGACGCCGGCAAGACCCGCGAGTGGGATCTCGGGGCTGAGATCGGGCGCAGCGACGAAGGCAGGCTGATCGGGCACGTGGCCCTCGGCGACCAGCTCGTGGCCGAACGCGCGCGCGGCCTCGTCTCCGATGCTGGTCCTGGCGAAGCCAGTAGCAGTGCACCCGAGCGCGTGCTCGCCGTGCGCCACTGCGTGCTCACCCACCACGGGCCCGACCGCGCGTTCAGTTCACCCGAGGCACTCGCCCTGTTCCGCCTGAACGGGCTGGACGCGAGCGTCAAGGGCGCACTGGAGCACGGCCTGCGCAGCTAGCGCCCTCACTGCCGCCGTGGCCGTGGAGATCATCCGAAGCCGGTAGTGAGGCGTATTAACCGGGGCCATGCGAATAGCAATCGTCGGCGGCGGGATCTCGGGGTTGACCGCCGCACACCTACTCCAGCCGGACCACGAAGTCGTCCTCTTCGAGGCGAACGACTACGCGGGCGGGCACACCCACACCCACCCGATCGAGACCGAGGGCGGGCGCTTCGAGGTGGACACGGGCTTCATCGTCTTCAACGATCGCAACTACCCGAACTTCACGAAGCTGATGGAGAGCCTCGGCGTGGCGGACCAGAAGACCACCATGAGCTTCTCGGTGAAGGACGAGCACACCGACTTCGAGTTCAGCGGCGCGTCGCCGAACGGTCTGTTCGCAAAGCGCTCGCACCTGCTGAAGCCCTCGTTCCACCGGATGTACATGGACCTCGTGCGCTTCAACAAGGACGGGAGGGAGCTGCTCGAGAACGACGCGCTGAACGGCATCTCGCTGCGCGACTACCTCGCCGAGCGCGGCTACTCGCGTGACTTCGTCGAGAAGCTGATCGTGCCCCAGGCCGCAGCCGTGTGGTCCGCCGACCCGGAGCAGATGTGGTCCTTCCCCGCCCGCTTCCTGCTCGAGTTCTTCGACAACCACGGCATCCTCGAGATCCGCGGGCGCCCGCAGTGGAAGTCGATCGCCGGCGGCTCGCAGCGCTATGTCGAGGCCATGACCGCGCAGTGGGCTGACCGGATCCGGCTGTACACGCCCGTGGAGAGCATCGAGCGCCGTGAGGACGGCGTGACGGTGACCCCGCGCGGCGGCGAGCCCGAGGAGTTCGACCAGGTCGTGATCGCCACGCACTCCGACCAGGCGCTCGCGATGCTCGCCGACCCCACCGACCTCGAGGAGGAGCTGCTCGGCGCGATTCCCTACCAGCCCAACGACGTGGTACTCCACACCGACGCCACGCTGCTGCCCCGGCGCAGGCGCGCGTGGGCGAGCTGGAACTATCACCTCACCGGCGAGGAGCAGAGCCGGCCGATGGTGACCTACCACATGAATCGACTCCAGTCGCTCGACTCCGAGGACGATTTCTGCGTGACTCTGAACCGCCCGGACGCGATGGACCCCGAGCGTGTGCTGAAGCGGATCTCCTACTCACATCCCGTATTCACGGCCGACGGCCTCGCCGCCCAGGAGCGCCGGGAGGAGATCAGCGGCAAGAACCGCACCTGGTACTGCGGCGCCTATTGGGGCGCCGGCTTCCACGAGGACGGCGTCGTGAGCGCGCTGCACGTGACCGAGGCGCTCGGAGCGCCGGTGCTCGCATGAATACCTGCGTCTACGAGGGCATCGTGCACCACAGCCGCACCCGTCCGGTCGAGCACGCCTTCTCCTACAAGGTGTGGATGGCCTACCTCGACCTCGGGGAGCTGCCCGAGGCCTTCGACGGCGTTCGCGGCTTCTCCGCCCGCCGTCCCGCACTCGCACGCTTCAAGCGCTCGGACTACTACGGCGATCCCGCCATGCCCCTCATCGACGCGGTGCGTGAGCGCACCGGCACCGACGGCCCCGTGCGCGTGCTCACCAACCTGCGCACCTTCGGCCACATCTTCAACCCCGCGTCCTTCTACTACTGCTTCGACCGCGACGAAAATCTCGACTGCGTGCTCACCGAGATCACGAACACGCCGTGGGGCGAGCGCCATTCCTACGTGCTGGGTGAGGACTCCCCGCCGGTCGACAAGGCCTTCCACGTCTCGCCGTTCATGCACATGGATCACTCCTACACGTGGGATCTCCCCGCACCCGGCGACACCCTGCGCGCGGCGATCACCGCGGCGCCCGTGTTCGAGGCGCGCCTGGCCCTGCGCCGCCGCGAGCTCTCGCCCACCGTGCTGCGCCACGGCCCGATGAGCCTGCGCGTGCTGGCCGGCATCTACGGCCAGGCGGTGCGCCTCAAGCTGAAGGGCGCGCCCTACTTCCCGCATCCGGAGCGCACGGCGTGATCGCGCGGAAGGTCGCGCTCAACCTGCTCGCCCGCACGCGCGGTGGCGTCATCCGTGTCGAGGAGAACGGCCGCGAGGTGGGCACCTTCGGCGAGCCCGGCTCCGGCCTTCACTCCACCCTGCGCATCCACGATGAGCGTGCCTACGGCGCCTTCATCGGCGGCAGCGCCGGGGCCGGCCGTGCCTTCATGGACAAGCAGTGGGACTGCGACGACCTGGTGACGCTCGTCCGGATCGGCGCGCGCAACATGCCGGCGTTCGACCGCCTGCGCGAGCGCCTCGGCACCGCCCTCGGTCCGATCCAGAAGACCGCGTGGCGGCTCAAGGCGAACACCCGCCGGCGCACGCGCGAGCGCATCGCCTCCCACTACGACCTGGGCAACGACTTCTTCTCGCTCTGGCTCGATCCGACGCTGTCCTACTCCTCCGGCCTCTTCCCGACCCCCGAGTCGTCGCTCGAGGAGTCCCAGGAGGCGAAGGTCGACCGCGCGCTCGGTCGCCTCGAGCTCTCCCCCCGCGACCACCTGCTCGAGATCGGGACCGGCTGGGGCTACCTGGCCGCCCACGCGGCGAGGGAGTACGGCTGCCGGGTGACCACCACCACGGTGTCGCGCGAGCAGCACGCGTTCGCGTCGGAGCGGATCCGCGCAGAGGGCCTCGAGGACCGCGTGACCCTGCTGCTCGAGGACTACCGCGACCTGCGCGGGCGCTACGACAAGCTCGTTTCGATCGAGATGATCGAGGCCGTCGGGTGGGAGCACCTCGGCCTCTTCATGGAGCGTTGCGGCGAGCTGCTCACGCCGGACGGCGCGATGCTGCTGCAGGCCATCATCTTCCCCGACGACGTCTACGAGGTCGAGAAGGCCTCGGTCGGGTTCATCAACGAGAACATCTTCCCCGGGGGCACGATCCCCTCCATCGAGGCCATTGGCCGCGCCGCGGGCAGGCGCAGCGACCTGCGCCTCGCCGCGCTCGACGACCTCACCCCGCACTACGCCGAGACCATCCGCCAGTGGCGCGAGGCGTTCGCCGCGCGCGAGGACGACCTCGACCGGCTCGGCTACGACGCTCGCTTCCGGCGGATGTGGACGATGTACCTCGCCTACTGCGAGGCCGGCTTCCTCGAGCGGCGTATCCGCGACGTGCAGGCGCTGTACGCGAAGCCCCGCTTCGAGGCCACGGCACCGCCCCTGCCTAAGATCGAGGCATGGCCACTGCGGCACCGGGAGCTCGCGGTCCCCGCATAAGCGCGACCATGCGCGACGAGGGCAGCCTCGGTCTGGGCTGTGACCGCTGAGCCGCGCTCGGGGCGCACGCTGTGTCGTCCAAGGGTCGCTATGCGACCCAAATCGAACACAGCGCCAACGGGGCAGCCGGCGCCTAGGGCGGGTCGCGCGTGAACATCCGCCGCGAGATCGCGTCCAAGAGCTGGGCCGGTCCGCGCGAGGCGAGCTTCGCGATCGCGAGGCGCCCGCCGGGGCCGAGCACGCGGTCGTCGGACTCGATCGCCTTCACCACCCGCGCGGCCCACTCCTCCGGCTCGACCTTCGGCCAGTCCTCGGTTGCCATGTGGCGGCCGTAGACCTCCTCGGTGGTGTCGAGCATGTCGGTGTTCACGCCCGGCGTGACCAGGTGGAGGGTCGAGACCCCGGTGCCGTCGAGCTCGCGCTGCAGCGACTCGGTAAAGGCCACGACGCCGGCCTTCGACGCCGCGTAGGTGGTGGCCGCCGGGAAGAACGCGTAGCCGGAGATGCTGGCGTTGTTCACGATCTTGCCGCTGCCGCGGGCGACCATCGAGGGCAGCACGCGGGCGGTGAGGTGGGTGAGCCCGACCAGGTTCGCCTGGAACATGGAGTAGATCTCCCCGATGTCCTGCTCCTCGAGCAGTCCGCCCGTCATCTGGCCGGCGTTGTTCACGAGAATGTCGATGTCGGCGAGCGGGAGCGCGTCGGCGCAGGCGTCGATCTCCTCCCGGCTCGAGAGGTCCACGCGCACGGCGCGGCCAGGGCCCCCGTAGCCCTCCGGCGTGCGCACGC
>JACCYP010000004.1 GCA_013696425.1 Thermoleophilaceae bacterium | reverse complement strand
GCGAAGCCCTCCGCGGTCGCGACCGTCTCCGGCCGAACCGCCACGCTCGCCGTCTCCTGCGCCCGCGGGGCGAACCGCTGCCGCGGCGCGGTCACTCTCCTCTCTGCACGGGGCAAGCGCATCGGCGCCAAGCGCTTCTCGCTGCCTGCCGGCGCTGAGCGCGCCGTGAAGGTGAAGCTCTCCTCCGCCGGCGCAAGGCTGCTCACGGGCAAGCGCAGCCTGAAGGCGCGCGCGCGTGTGGCCGTCGACGGCGGGTCGATCCGCAGCTTCCGCCTCACCCTGCGCGCGAAGTAGGCTCGCGCGGGTGGCACCCGAAGCCGACGTCGTGGTCGTGGGAGCCGGACTTGCCGGGCTCACCGCGGCCCGCCGTCTCACGCAGGCCGGCGCGAGCGTGAAGGTGGTCGAGGCGCGCGACCGCGTGGGCGGGCGCACGCTCAACCACAAGCTCGCGAACGGCAACGTGGTCGAGGTCGGCGGCCAGTGGGTCGGGCCGACCCAGCACCGCATGCTCGCGCTCACGCAGGAGGTCGGCGTCGAGATCTACCCCACGTATGACCGCGGCGAGAACGCGTTTGAGTGGAACGGCGAGATGCGCCGGTACGAGGGCGCCATCCCGAAGATCAACCCGGCGGTGCTGCTGGACGTGCTCCAGGCGCAGAAGCGGCTCGACCGGATGGCGCGCACGGTGCCGCTCGACGCCCCGTGGCGCGCGCCCAAGGCCAGGCAGTGGGACAACCAGACCGTGTGGAGCTGGCTGCGGCGCAACGTCGCGAGCCGCCCGGCGCGCGAGATCCTCACGCTGGGCTGCGAGGCCGTGTGGGCCGCCGCCCCGGGCGATGTGTCCCTGTTGCACTTCCTCTTCTACACGCACTCGGCCGGTGGGCTCGACGCGCTCTTCGACACCGCGGGCGGCGCGCAGGAGTCGCGCTTCCACGGCGGCTCGCAGCTCGTCTCGCTCAAGATGGCGGAGGAGCTCGACGTCGAGCTCGACGCGCCGGTCCGCACGATCGCGCAGGACGGCTCGGGGGTCACGGTGCGCACCGAGCGCGGCGAGTTCAGGGGCAGGCGCGCGATCGTGGCCATCCCGCCCATGCTCGCCGGGCGCCTGGTGTACGACCCGCCGATGCCCGGCCACCGCGACCAGCTGCTCCAGCGAATGGCCCAGGGCTCGGTGATCAAATGCATGGCGGTCTACCCGGAGGCCTTCTGGCGCGGCGACGGCCTCAGCGGCCAGGCCACTTCGCTCGAGGGTCCGGTGAAGCTCACCTTCGACAACTCGCCGCCTGATGACTCCGCCGGCGTGCTGCTCGGCTTCCTCGAGGGCCCGCAGGCGCGCAGACTCACGCGGCTCGACCAGGCCGAGCGCCGGCGCCTCGTGATCGACTGCTTCACGCGCTTCTTCGGGCCGCGGGCCGCCGTGCCCGAGGAGTACGTCGATCGCTCGTGGGCCGAGGAGGAATACACGCGCGGTTGCTACGGCTGCGGCGTGGCCACGGGCGGCTGGACGGAGTTCGGCGATGCGCTGCGCGCGCCAATCGGGCGGTTGGGTTGGGCCGGCGCCGAGTATGGGGTCGTATGGAACGGATACATGGACGGCGCTGTGTCGTCCGGTGAAACAGCTGCCCAGGAGGCCCTGCGAAACCTATGAAAGCCCTTTGCCTGAACTGCACCCTGAAGCCCTCACCCGAGACCTCGAACACCGAGGCGCTCGCGAAGGTGGTGCTCGGGGCCATGGAAGGGGTCGACACGGAGATGGTGCGCGTGGTCGACTTCGACGTGAAGCCGGGTGTCGAGAACGACATGGGTGAGGGTGACGAATGGCCGCCCATCCTGAAGAAGGTGCTGGCCGCGGAGATCCTCGTGATGGCCGCTCCCACCTGGCTCGGGAAGCCCTCGAGTGTCGCCCAGCGCGTGCTCGAGCGCCTCGACGCGCTGCTCTCGGAGACCGATGACGAGGGCCGCCCGGTGGCCTACAACAAGGTCGCCGGAGTGGTGGTCACCGGCAACGAGGACGGCGCCCACCACGTGATCGGCGAGATCTCGGGCGGCCTCGCCGACATCGGGTTCACGATTCCGGGCCAGGCCTGGACCTACTGGAACAAGGGACCCGGCCCGGGCGAGGACTACTTGAACGATGGCGAGGGCAAGGAGTGGTCGCACACCACGGGTGAGGCGGCCGCCCAGAACCTCGTTTCGGTGGCCAAGGCGCTGGGCGCCAACCCCATTCCGGCACCGCCGTCCTAAACCGTTTACCCCCGCCCGTCTGTGGGCATGGCTTATGGGAACCGAAACTACGGAGGTACTGAACTATGGGCATTCTCGACAAGATCACCGGCCGCGCCAAGCAGGCAGCGGGCGACGTTGCAGGCGACGGCTCCCTCAAGCGCGAGGGCCGCAAGGAGGAGCGCAAGGGCGAGGCCAAGGAAGAGCTCGGCAACGCGCAGGACAAGGCTGACGCCAAGGCCGACGAGGTCTCGAACCTCGAGCGCAAGACCAACTAGTTGATCGCGGAAGGCAATCGCGAGGAGTCGGATCAGCTGCCCGAGGAAGCTCCCTCGGAGCAGGTGACCGACGACGACGGTTCGGCCGGGGCCCGGGACGGCGCTGAGGAAAGCGCCGGGGTCCCGGGCTCGGACGACCCGCAGACCGGGAACCCAGGCAACGCAGGAGACGAAGATGGCTGACCAGAAGCTCGAAGGCAAGACGATCGCGATCCTCGCCACCGACGGCGTCGAGCAGGTGGAGCTCACCGAGCCCCGCCGCCACGTCGAGGAGGCGGGTGCGGAGACCCATCTGATCGCGCCGGAGTCCGGCGAGATCCAGGGCTTCGACCATCACGACAAGGACCAGACGTTCAAGGTCGACAAGACCGTGTCCGAGGCCTCGGCCGACGACTACGACGGGCTGATCCTGCCCGGTGGTGTGATCAACCCCGACCTGCTGCGCCTCGAGAAGGACGCGATCGCGTTCGTCCGTGCGTTCGCGGAGGCCGGCAAGCCGATCGGCGCGATCTGCCATGGGCCGTGGACGCTCATCGACGCCGGCGTGGTGGAGGGCCTGACCCTCACCTCGTGGCCGTCGCTGAAGACGGACATCGAGAACGCCGGCGGCACCTGGGTCGACGAGGAAGTGCACGTCGACAAGGGGCTCACCACCTCTCGCAAGCCCGAGGATCTCGACGCCTTCGGCGCGAAGATCGTCGAGGAGTTCTGCGAGGGCAAGCACGACGAGCTCAGGGAGTCCGTCGAAGAGGCGTCCGCCGAGAAGCAGAACGCCTAGCCGGACCCCTACTCGCCGATCACCTTGATGATCAGCCGTTTGTCGCGGCGACCGTCGAACTCGGCGTAGAACACGGCCTGCCACGGCCCTAGATCCAACCGTCCTGCCGTGATCGGCAGGACGGTTTGGTTGTGCACCAGCAGGTTCTTGAAGTGGGCGTCGCCGTTGTCCTCGCCGCCGCGGTGATGGCGGTAGTCGCCGGGGTCGGGCGAGAGCTCGGCGGCCACGTCGTTCACCGGCTCCTTCCAGGCCGGCGGCGCCAGCTTGTCGAGCCACTCGAGGGTGTCCTCGAGCAGCCCGGGCTCGTCGTCGTTCACCCACACGGCGGCCGTGATGTGCATGGCTGAGACGAGCACCATGCCCTCGGCCACGCCCGACTCGTCGATGGCCGCCTGCACGTCCGCGGTGATGCGCACCCACTCGCGGCGCTCGGCGGTGTGGAAGGTCTTGTAGACGGTGTGGCTCTTCATGCGGGCATCATGCCGGTATGAACCTCGGTCTGAAAGGACGCTCCGCGCTGGTCACCGGCGGCACGAGCGGCATCGGCGCCGCCACCGCCGCGCTGCTCGAGGCCGAGGGCGCCGCTGTGACCCGCACAGGCCGCGATGCCCTCGACGTGACCGACCCCCGGGCCGGCGAGCGTGCGCTGGAGCTCGGTCCCTTCGACGTCCTCGTGAACAGCGCCGGCACCAGCCACTTCGCTCCGCTCGACCACCTCACCGATGCGGACTGGCAGGCGCAGTGGGATCTCCACG
>JACCYP010000273.1 GCA_013696425.1 Thermoleophilaceae bacterium | reverse complement strand
CCGGTGGTCGGCATGGTCGGCAAGCTGCCCGACCCGGACACGGTGCCCGGGCAGGCCTTCCGCGAAGAGGGCCACGCGATCGGGATCCTCGGCGCCTGGCACCCCGCCCTCGCGGGCTCGGAGCTCGAGAAGCTGCGCGGCTCGCTGGCGGACCACCTGCCCGCCCCGGATCTCGCCGAGCACGCCGCGGCGCTCGAGCACGTGCGCGGCACGGTTCGCTCTGGTGCGCTCGCCTCGGCCCATGACATCTCCGACGGCGGCCTCGCCTGCGCACTGGCAGAGAGCGCCATCGCCGGGGGCATCGGGGCGCGCGTGGAGGTCGAGTCCGAGGTGGAGGCGTTCGGCGAGAGCCCCGGCGGCGTGGTGGTCTCGGGGCCGGCGGATGTGCTCGAGCGGGCGGGGGCACGGCTGATCGGCGAGGTGGGCGGGGACTCCCTGGAGATCGCCTACGCCGGTGCTACCCTCGATCTCTTGGTCGTGGAGGTGCGTTCGGTCTTCTCCAGCGCCATTCCCGACCACTTCTCATGAACCCGGGCGACGAGCCCATCTCAAGCCGCGATGGACCGCGCGACGAGTGCGGTGTGTTTGGCGTATACGCACCCGAGTCCGAGGTGGCGCGCCTGGCCTACTTCGGCCTGTTCGCGCTCCAGCACCGCGGCCAGGAGTCGGCCGGCATCGCGACCTGCGAGGACGGCCGGATCATGACCCTGCGCGAGCTCGGGCTCGTGTCGCAGGTGTTCAACGAGGAGAAGCTGAGCGCCCTCGAGGGCGACGCCGCGGTCGGCCACGTGCGCTACTCGACGACGGGCTCCTCGGCATGGGAGAACGCCCAGCCCGTCTACCGCTCCGACGAGCACGAGATCGCTCTCGCCCACAACGGCAACCTCATCAACGCGGTGCAGCTGCACTCCGAGCTGCGCGACCGCGGCGTCGACTTCCGCTCGACCTCGGACTCCGAGATCATCGCCGCGCTGCTCTCCACCCATCCGGCCAAGCGCGTCGAGGACGCCGTGGCCGAGGTCGTGCCCCGGCTCGAGGGCGCCTTCTCCACGGTCGTGATGACCTCGGATGCGGTCATCGCCTTCCGCGACCCGCTCGGCCTACGCCCGCTCGCGCTCGGCAAGCTCGGCGACCGTTTCTGCGTCGCCTCGGAGTCGTGCGCCTTTGACATCATCGGCGCCGAGTTCATGCGCGACGTTTCGCCCGGCGAGATGGTGGTGCTCGGCGAGCGCGGCCTCGAGACGCGCCAGGTGGTCGAGTCGCCGCGCAAGGCCTTCTGCGTCTTCGAGCACATCTACTTCGCGCGCCCGGACACGATCCTCGAGGGCAACCGCACGCAGGTCTCACGCCGCAAGATGGGCGAGATCCTGTGGCGCGAGTCGCCGGTGGAGGCCGATGTGGTGATCGCCGTGCCGGACTCCGGCAACCCCGCGGCCACCGGCTACTCCAAGGCGTCGGGCATCTCCAAGGACGACGGCCTGATCAAGAACCGCTACGTCGCACGCACGTTCATCCAGCCCGGCCAGGAGCTGCGCAAGCACGGCCTGCGGATGAAGTTCAACCCGCTGCCGGAGGTCGTGAGCGGCAAGCGCCTGGTGGTCGTGGACGACTCGATCGTGCGCGGCAACACCACACGCCAGATCGTGAAGATGCTGCGCGACGCCGGCGCGGCGGAGGTGCACATGCGGATCTCGGCCCCGCCGATCCGCCACCCCTGTCACTACGGAGTGGACATGTCGACGTCGCAGGAGATGGTGGCCCACGGCCGCACCGTCGAGGAGATCGCCGAGGAGCTCGATTGCGACTCGCTCGCCTATCTCTCGCTCGACGGCGTGTACGAGGCAATCCGCGCCGAGCGCGCCACACACTGCGATGCCTGCTTCACGGGCGACTACCCACTCGCGCGCACCGAGGACGCTAACGGGAAGTTCGCCCTGGAAGAGCTCCCGCTCATTCGCGCTTAGCCTTTACCTCTCCGGGCAAGCTCCATCCTCGACATCGATTCCCTTAGGGAGGGCCCCTCACGTGGCGAAAGAAGTCACCGCAAGTGATGCAAAGCTCATCCAGTACCTGAACGAGGCGTACGGCAAGGAGAAGCAGCTCGAGACTGCGCTGCAGGCGCACATCCTGATGGCCAAGCCGCGCAAGCCGTACGAGAAGAAGCTCAAGGAGCACCTGCGCGAGACCAAGCGCCACGCCACCGAGGTCAAGAAGCGCATCCGCGCTCTGGGCGGCAAGGCGGAGGAGGTCAACGTGCCCGCGCCAGTTGTCGACGTGGCGACCAAAGGTCAGGAGATCGTCCGCAAGGGCGCCGAGCTGGTTCGCGGCCAGGCGCACGTCGTGCGCGGCACCGGTGAGGCCGAGAAGATGCTGAAGAACGCGAAGACCGAGTACGCGAGCGAGGCCGAGGAGATCGCCAACTACAGGGCGATCGAGGCGCTCGCCGACGCCGTTGGTGACAAGGAGACCGCCAAGGTCGCGCGTGCGATCCGGCGCGAGGAGGAGCGGATGGCCGGCTTCCTCGAGCGGCTCATCCCGCAGCTCGTGAAGGCGGTGGCGCAGGACGAGATCCCGTCCAAGGAGCGCGGCAGCGCCGGGGCCAAGGCCAGGGCGGCCGACGCGCGGGCGAAGAGCAGCAGTTCCTCGTCCTCCTCCTCGCGCAAGCCGAGCAGCCGCAGGTCCAGTTCACGCGGCTCCTCGCGCCGGAAGGCGACCACGCGCTCGAGCGCCAAGGCGAGCACGACGTCGAAGCGAAAGATCGGCACGAGCGCTCGGCGAAAGACCGGCTCCGGATCGGGCCGCAAGACCAGCACCGCCGCACGCCGCAAGCGTTCGTAACAACTGCGTGAAATAGGGCACGGGCGGCCGCGCTCCCGCCGCAGGCGGCGGTACTGTGGCCGTTCGTGCCCGAACTTCACCCAGCCCTCCAGGACCTCTTCGGATTCCGCGAATTCCGCCGCGGCCAGGAGGAGGCGTGCCAGGCCGCGCTGTCGGGGCGGGATGTGCTGCTCGTCATGCCCACGGGCTCGGGAAAGTCGCTCTGTTACCAGCTGCCGGGGCTCACCGGCGAGGGCCTCACGATCGTCGTGTCGCCGCTGGTGGCGCTCATGCAGGACCAGGTCGAGGCGCTGCAGGCGCGCGGGCTCGGCGACCGGGTGGCGCTCGTCAACGCTCAGCGCTCGCAGGCCGACAATGCGGACACGCTCGCGGCCGCAATCGACGGCCGGCTGAAGCTCCTCTACGTCGCGCCCGAGCGCTTTGCGACGCCCGGGTTCGTCGATCGCCTGCGTGGCGCCGACATCGGCCTGTTCGTGGTCGACGAGGCGCACTGCGTCTCGCAGTGGGGGCATGACTTCCGGCCGGACTACTTCCGCCTCGGCGACGTCGCCCGGGCGCTCGGCGCGCGCTCCATCTTCGCGTCCACGGCCACCGCCACACCGCGCGTGGCGGAGGACATCGTGCGCCGGCTCGGGCTCGAGGACCCGGCGCGGGTGGTCACGGGCTTCGACCGCCCGAACCTGTCCTTCACGGTGGCGCGCCCGGCGCCGCACGAGAAGAAGACGATGCTGGCCGACACGCTGAAGGGCGAGGACGCGCTGCCGGCCATCGTCTACGCGGGCACGCGCAAGGGCTCCGACGAGCTTGCCGAGCAGCTGCAGGCCGAGCTTGGCGAGGAGGTGCTCAGCTACCACGCGGGGCTCCAGCGCGAGGAGCGCGCCGACCGCCAGCGGCGCTTCATCACGGGCGAGTCGCGCGTGGTCGTGGCCACCAACGCGTTCGGCATGGGCGTCGACAAGGCGGACGTTCGAACTGTGGTCCATGCGACCGTGCCCTCCTCGCTAGAGGCCTACTACCAGGAGGCCGGCCG
>JACCYP010000335.1 GCA_013696425.1 Thermoleophilaceae bacterium | reverse complement strand
GGCCACGACGCTGCCCTCGTCCTGCAGGCGGCGGATGACATCGGCCTTCTCAGAGGGCAGAACCTCGGCGATCACCTCCTCGATGCCCACCTCGGCTGCGACGGCCTCGGCGGTGGCGCGGTTGTCGCCGGTGAGCAGCACCGGGCGCAGGCCGAGGTCCTTGAGCGACCCGATGGCCTCGGCCGAGGTCGGCTTGGGCGCGTCGGCCACGACCAGCGCGCCCCGGACCTCTCCGTCCCAGGCGACGAGCACGGGGGTCTGACCCGCCGCCTCGGCCGCCGACTTCGCCTGACCGAGATCGTCCGGAACGGCGAGGCCCCAGTCATCCATGAGCCAGGAGCGACCGACCTGGACGCCGTGTCCGTCGACCACGCCCTCCACGCCGAGCCCCTCACGGTTGGTGAAGCCCTCGACCGCCGGAAGCCGGCCGACTTCATCGCGGGCGGCGACGCTGATGGCCTGCGCGATCGGATGCTCGGAGGCGTCCTCGATCGCGCCGCCGATGCGCAGCAGCTCCTCACGGTTGGCCGAGCCGTCGGTGAGGACGTCGACGAGGCTCATCCTTCCGGTCGTCACCGTGCCGGTCTTGTCGAGCACGATGGTGTCGACCTTCCGCGTCGACTCGAGGATCTCGGGCCCCTTGATCAACAGCCCGAGCTGCGCGCCGCGGCCGGTGCCGACCAGCAGCGCCGTCGGCGTGGCCAGCCCGAGTGCGCACGGGCAGGCGATGATCAGGACCGCCACCGCGGCCGTGAAGGCAAACTCCGCCGGCTCGCCGGCTCCCAGCCAGAAGCCGAGCGTGGCGAGCGAGATCACGATCACGATCGGGACGAATACGCCCGAGATGCGGTCGGCCAGTCGCTGCACCGGCGCCTTGCCCGACTGGGCGTCGGTCACGAGCTTCGCGATCTGGGCGAGGGCGGTATCGGAGCCGATCCGCGTCGCGCGGATCACCAGGCGCCCGCCCGCGTTGATGGTGGCGCCGGCCACGTCGTCGCCGACGCCCTTCTCGACGGGTACCGATTCGCCGGTCAGCAGCGATTCGTCGACCGCCGACTGGCCCTCCTCGACGACGCCGTCGGTGGCGATCTTCTCGCCCGGGCGAACCACGAACCGATCGCCGCCTCGCAGCTCCTCGATCGGCACACGGCGCTCGTTTCCGGCGGCGTCGAGCACCGCGACGTCCTTCGCGCCCAGCTCCAGCAGTGCGCTGAGCGCCGCTCCGGCACGGCGCTTGGAGCGAGCCTCGAAGTAGCGGCCGGCCAACACGAACGTCGTGACGACCGCGCCGATCTCGAGGTACATCTCGTCTTCGCCAGACGCGGAGAAGCTCAGCGTCATGCGCATGTCCGGCATGCCCGCATCGCCGAGGAACAGGGCGTATAGCGACCAGACGTAGGCAGCGAGCACTCCCAGGCTCACCAGCGTGTCCATCGTCGCCGTGCCGTGGCGCAGGTTGAGCCAGGCGGCTCGGTGGAAGGGCCATGCGCCCCATAGGACGACCGGCGTCGCGAGTTGCAGCACCAGCCACTGCCAGTTGTCGAACTGGAGCGCGGTGATCATCGACAGCAGCAGCGTCGGCAGCGCCAGGACCGCCGAGACGATCAGCCGGTTGCGCAGTGGTGTGATCTCGTCGGCCTCCTCCTCGCCGGCCTGAGCCTCCGGCTCCTCACTCGGCAGCACGGCCTGGTACCCGGCGGCCTCCACCTGCGCGACGAGCCGCTCCGGCGCGACCACCGCCGGATCGAAGTCGACCGTCGCCCGCTCGGTGGCGTAGTTGACCGAGGCCGACACGCCGTCGAGCTTGTTGAGCTTGCGCTCGATGCGGTTGGCGCAGGACGCGCAGGTCATGCCGCTGATGGGCATCTCCACGTGCTCGTCGTTCGGGGTGGCGGGAGTCGTCACAGCCATGTCAGCGCACCTCCTGGGTGAAGGCGGCCGTGTGGACCGCGCCCTCGTGCTTGAACTGCAGGAACAGGCGGTAGCGGCCGGCGGAGGGGTACTCGGCAATGAACCTGATCGGCTTGGCGACCCCCTCCTCCTCGACCGGGTGCACGTGCAGGTAGGCGAGGTCGCCCTCGCGCAGGGTCACCAGATGTCCGTCGGCGCCAAGGTAGGGCTCGACCTCGATGGGCTTTCCGTTGCGGGAGACCTGAAAGGCGAGCTCCCGCTCCTCACCGGCCCTGCCCTCGCCGCTGATCGCCACGTCATAGCCGTCGACGCTGAACGTCTTCTGCGGCGGGGGCAGCGCTCGGCGCGTCGACTGGCCCGCGACGAATACGTCGGTTCCAAGGGTGGTCCGCTCCCCGCCCTCCGCCTTGAAATCTGCGAACACGCGGTAGGTGCCGGGGTCGGTGAAGCGCAGCGGAACGCTCCACGAGCCATCGGCCTGCTGCCTGGGATGGACGTGGACGAAGCCGGCCATGTCGCGGCGCACCGCGATCAGGTGCATCAGCTTGTCGTGCTCGACGTCGAAGTCGCGCACGGTTTGGCCGCCGGGACCGACGATGCGGAAGCGGAACTCCTTGACCTCACCCCTGCGGTAGGTCTTGTTGTCGGAAACGAGGCGCGCTTCGGCCGTGGCGATCGAAAGTCCCTGGGGAGCGCTGGCGGCAGCGCTCTTCGGCTCGCCGCCGTGCCCTGCGCCCTCCTCCTTATCGGAGTCAGTGCCGCCGCCATGGGCCCCGGGCTTCTCGCCGTCGCTGCGATCGGTCGGGCCCACGGCACCACCGATGCCGACAGCGGCACCGAAGGCGAGCACGAGAATCGCGAGGAATCCGACTATGCGCTGGACGGCGCTCATGGGATGACCTTGTAGCCCGCTTCCTCGACGGCCTCCTCGACGGCGGCGTCGATGAAGCCCTCGCCCCTGACGGTCAGGGCTCCGCTGGCCAGCTCCACCTCTGCACCGCTGACTCCCGCGACTTCGCTGACTTCCTCAGTCACGGATGCGGCGCAGTGGCTGCAGGTCATTCCGGTGACGGTGTAGGTGCGGGCGGTTGTCGTACTCATGTCGATGGTCTCCATATACGGGGCGGGGGTATCTGCGACGAAGCCTAGCGTGATCGACGTGTGATTGTCAAATACCCCTTGGGGGTATCTTGTCGATCTTTGGGTGCGTCACCCCCCAGGGGTATAGTGGGGCCCATGACTCCCACTCAGACAGAGCGCGGGTACACCGCCACCAAGGACCAGCTGCTCAAGCGCGTGCGCCGCATCAATGGCCAGGTCGGCGGGATCGAGCGGATGATCGAAGAGGACCGCTACTGCGTCGACGTCCTGACTCAGATCTCGGCCATCCAGGCTGCCCTTGACAAGGTTGCCCTCGGGTTGGTCGACGATCACGCACGTCACTGCGTCATCGAGGGTCACGGCGAGGGCACGGCGGAGGAGATGACGGAAGAGCTGATGGGCGCCATCGCGCGCCTGATGCGTCGCGGCTAGTTCTCGACCCGCCGCGTGAAAGCGGCGTGTGGATCTCGCCCTCGTGCTTGAACTGAAGGAAGAGGCGGTAGGCGCCGGGCTCATCCAGGGTCAGCGGTGTCGACCAAGTCCCGTCCTTGCTGAGTGACCATCTGCCGGCTTGTCCTTGCTCATCGCGGCGCGGCCGCCGCCATGCTCCACGCCGTCGTCGCCATCGAACGCCTCGGCCACCAAGACCGTCGTGCCGAAGATCGCGGCCATGGAGATGCCGATCGCTACGTAGCGCGTGTTCGGTCCTCCGTGGATCCCGGTCTCGTGGACCCTGGTGTGGCCCTTGCCGCGCTTCAGGAGCCAGCGGTTGACGGGGACCGTCACAGCGAAAGCCACCGCGAGAGCGAAGGAGAGACTGCCCCAGAAGAGGAGGGAGCCGAGCCCGGCCTCCATTGCTCCGGGCACGATCAGCATCACCCCGTTATCGATGATCTCCATCGTCGCGATCGAGACGGTGTCGGCGGCCAACGCGACCGGGATCACCACACCGAGGGCGAGGCCGGCGCGCAACAGCGGGTAGCTGGTGAACGAGTAGCCGAGAATGAAGGCCAGCGTGACCGCGAGGGCGATCGTGGCGAGGTTCGACCATCCAAGGGCGGTACCGATGGCGATACCGAGGATCTCGCCAAGGGCGCAACCGGTGAGGCAATGCAGCGTCGCGGTCAGGGCAAGGCTGTTGAGCTCCTTGCCGCCGGTCGGCATCTCGTGATGCCCGTCGTCTCCGTGTTGTGCGTGTGCTTCCACTGCAAGCTCCTTGAAGTCGGATACACCTGGGGGGTAATGCGATACTAGATACCCCCTAGGGGTATGTCAAGCCCGCCGGAGGCGTAGTCTCAGGCCCTCCACCGCATGAGACGCGCCGACCGACTGCTCGAGTACCTGCGCACCAGCCTCTGGGTCGTGCCGGCGCTCGCCGCCCTGCTCGCGGTGGGGCTGGCGCTCGGGACGATCGCGATCGACCGCTCGACCGGCGCGCGGCTCGGGTTCGAAGGGGGCGCCGAGGCCGCCCGCTCGGTGCTCTCGACCATCGCCGCGGCGATGATCACCTTCACCGGTCTCGTGTTCAGCATCACGATCGTGGCGCTCCAGCTCGCGAGCGGGCAACTCTCACCGCGGGTGATGCGCGCGTTCCTTCGCGACCGCACCAGCAAGATCGCGCTCGGGACCTTCGTTGCGACCTTCGCGTTCGCGTTCACGGCTCTGCGTGCCACGCGCGACGACGCCGTGCCCGGCATCTCGGTGACGATCGCGATCCTGCTCGTGTTCGCGAGCGTGGGCGTCTTCATCCACTACATCAACCACACCGCGCACGCGATCCGCGCGTCTGCGGTGATCGAGACGGTTGCCGCCGAGGCGCGCGAGTCGCTCGAGCGCAACTACCCGGCCCAGCAGCCCGCGGCCGCGTCCGAGCCGGCCACGGCGAGCGAGCCCACGCTCGTCCACAACCGCGCCGGGCCGGGGCTGGTGACAGGCATAAACGCGCCGCGAATGGTGGCGATCGCCGCGGCCGCGGATGCCGTCGTCGTAATGCGGGCGGGACCCGGCGACTTCGTGCCCGCCGACGCGCCGCTGCTCGAGCTCCACGGAGCGGCGCCGGAGGACTGCGACGTCCTGGATTGCATCTCACTCGGCGAGGAGCGCACGATGCAGCAGGACGCCGCATTCGGCTTCCGCCAGCTGGTGGACCTCGCCATCAGGGCGCTCTCGCCCGGCGTCAACGACCCCACGACGGCCATCCAGGCGATCGACCAGATCCATGATCTCCTGCGCCGGCTCGCTACGCGGCAGATGCCCGCCGGACGGATCTGCGACGAGGACGGCACCGTCAGGGTCGCCTATCCGAGCGTCGGCTGGGAGGACTTCGTCTCGCTGGCGCTCGACGAGGTAAGGATCTACGGGGCCGGCAGCCTGCAGGTCCATCGCAGGCTCAACGAGTTGATCGGCGACGTCGCAGCGATCGCGCCCGCCGAGCGGCGGCCGCCGCTCCGCGTGCAGGCGGAGCTGCTCACCGCCGCCGCCCAGCGCGAGTTTCCCGACGCGCACGACCGCGAGGCCGCCGGGCGCCGGGACGTCCAGGGCGTGGGGTCCTAGCGCGGACCGGCCGGCTGCGTCAGCCGGCCAGGATCACCGCCACGGCAGCGCCGGGGACGCCGTTCGGAGCCCATCCCGCCAATGCGCCCGCCCTTCCGCAAGTAGCTGGGAGCGGATCGCCTCGAACGCCTCCTCCACCGAGGAGAAGGCGCGCCCGACCGTTGCGAGGTCGTGCTCGACGCGCTTTACGCCCGGTGCTCCGGGTTCGGGAAGTCGAAGCGGCACCCCGCGTCCCATGCGGTCCGCTGGTTGCCATGCGCTGGGATGCCGCCGGCGTCCTTGAGCATCCGGGCGAGGTGGAGCAGGTTCCAGGTCATGAACGTGGTGTTGCGGTTGGTGAAGTCGTTCATGGGCCCGCCGGAGCCCTCGTCGAGATAGGAGGGGCCGGGGCCGGCCTCGCCGATCCAGCCCGCGTCGGCCTGCGGCGGGATCGTGTAGCCGAGGTGCTGGAGCGCGTAAAGGGTCTCGAGGGCACAGTGCTTGATGCCGTCCTCGTTGCCGGTCACGAGACAGCCGCCGACACGGCCGTAGTAGGCGTACTGGCCGGCGTCGTTCAGCAGGTGCGAGTTGCCGTAGAGGCGCTCGATCACCTTCGTGCATACCGACGACTTCTCACCGAGCCAGATCGGCATCACGAGCACGAGGATGTCGGCGGCCATGACGCGCTCGAAGATCTCCGGCCACTCGTCGGCCGCCCATCCGTGCTCGGTCATGTCCGGCCAGACCCCGGTTGCGATCTCGTGGTCGATCGCCCGGATGCACTCCACCTCGACCCCGTTGCGGCGCAGGATCTCGATCGAAAGGTCGGCGAGGCCCTGGGTATGGGACTGCTCGGGGCTGCGCTTGAGCGTGCAGTTGATGAACATCGCGCGGAGGTCCGAATAGTCCGTCTCGCTCGCCTCGATCATCTCGGCCTGGATCTCGTTCAGTTCGGCCATCTCTCTCCTGGGTCGGTTGACGTCGAGACGGAGTCTCTACTGAGCGACGGGTGACCTGCCACCCACGGTGACGCGCGACCGCGCCGCCGCGAACCGCACGAGGCGCTCGTTCTCCTCGTCCCACAGCTTCAGGCTCAGCTCGGGCTCAACCGGCTGTGACTGCGCGTATGGCGGCTTTGGCAATTAGCCTTCAGGCATGCGTGCGTCTCTGGCATCCGCGGTGATCGCAGCGTCGCTCGGCGTAGCCGGGCCCGCGTCCGCTGCGCAGGTCTCAATCGTGATGGCGGACGGCTGCCAGGGCAACTCCGCCTGCTCGAAGTACCAAGCCGCCCCGCCCGTGCCGGTGATCACCCTGTCGGACCC
>JACCYP010000325.1 GCA_013696425.1 Thermoleophilaceae bacterium | reverse complement strand
GCGTGCGGTCGAGCGTCTCCTTGACCGCGTCGATGATCGCCTGCAAGGGCTCCTCGAGCGCCATCCGCACCTCCTCGCTTGTCAGCACGACCGTCTTCGGCAGGCCGGAGACCAGGTCGCGTCCGCGGATCTCTGCCTGCATCTCCTCCTCGAGCGGGAAGGCGGAGCCGATCTCGAGCTTGACCTCCTCGGCCGTCTGCTGCCCGATCATCAGCTTGTACTCGCGCTTGACGTAATTGATGATGGCCTCGTCGAGCTCGTCGCCGCCGATCCGGATCGACTGGGAGACGACGATGCCGCCCAGGGAGATGACGGCGACCTCGCTGGTGCCGCCGCCGATGTCGACGACCATGTTGCCTGTGGGCTCGCCGACTGGCAGCCCGGCACCGATCGCGGCCGCCATCGGCTCCTCGATCAGGTAGGCCTGACGCGCGCCGGCGGAAAGGCAGGCCTCCTCCACGGCGCGCTTCTCGACGCCGGTCACGCCCGATGGGACGCACACGACAACACGCGGATGGGCCCAGCGGTTCTGGTGCACCTTCTGGATGAAGTGGCGGAGCATCTGCTCGGTGACGTCGAAGTCGGCGATCACGCCGTCCTTGAGCGGGCGGATCGCGGAGATCGTGCCGGGCGTACGGCCCAGCATGCGCTTGGCCTCGATCCCGACCGCATGGACCTCGTGCGAGCGGGAGTCGATCGCGACCACGGAGGGCTCCGAGAGAACGATTCCACGGCCCCGTACGTAGACGAGGGTGTTGGCGGTGCCGAGATCGACCGCCATGTCGCGACCGCCGAAACCGGTGAGATACGTGAACATTCCCATGAAAAAAGGGGGGTCAAACAGCGCAGACGCGTACTTCCTGGCCCCTGCGCGAGGTCCGCCCGAGTCTAGCTAACTACCCCTGCAACCCCTGACAGTTTCGTATCAGGCCCGGAGCCATGCGATTCAGCTCTGCAACGGGGAGTCCGACCACGTTCCAATAATCACCAGCGATCTCAGCCACCAATGCGGCCCCTTTTCCCTGAATCGCGTAGCCGCCGGCTCGCTCGCGCCACTCGCCGGTGGCGAGATACCAGTCCAGATCCTCGTCCAAGAGCGGGTTGAACCGCACTCTCGTGACGGCGTGGGAGACCTGCCCGGAGAGGCAGATCCCGCTCCATACCTCGTGCTCGCGGCCCGACAGCGCCTCGAGGTGCTCGCGTGCCTGGGATCCGTCGCCAGGCTTGCCGATGATGCGGCCGTCGAGAACCACGACGGTGTCGACGCCCAGCACGAGCTCGCCTGCGGCCGCCGCGGCCTTGCGGCGGGCATTCTCCTCCACCAGCACGCGCGGGCTCTCGGCGCTGCGGATCTCCTCGACCTGCGGGTCGACGACCTCGAAGTCGACCCCGAGCTGCTCGAGGATCGCCCGCCGCTGCGGCGAGCGCGATGCCAGAACGAGCTTAGGAATCGCCGAAGAAGATCTTCGACTCGCGCTCCGCGGATTCATCGGAGTCGGAGCCGTGGACCATGTTCTGGCCCACCTCGAGCGCGAAGTCCCCGCGGATGGAGCCGGTGGCGGCTTCCAGCGGGTTGGTCGCACCGATCACCTGGCGTGCCGCGACCACGGCTTCGTGGCCTTCGAGCACGGCAGCCACCAATGGACCGCTCGTGATGAACTCGACCAGCTCGCCGAAGAAGGGCTTGCCGTCGTGTTCGGCGTAGTGCTCCTTGGCCGTCGCCTCGTCGATGTGCTGGCGCTCGAGGGCGACGATCGCCAGGCCTTTGCGCTCGAAGCGAGCGAGGATCTCTCCGGTTAGACGGCGCGCGTAGGCGTCGGGTTTGACGAGGATCAGAGTGCGTGACATGGCTAGCTCGCGGGCCTTTCGGCGGGTTTCTCCGGCGATGGTGCGCGAGCGGCCCGCTTCGCGGCCGCCGGCCGCGTCGCGCGGCGGCGGGGGGCGGCGCCCACCTCGGCCTCGCAGAAGGGGCAGATCTTCCACCGGGGGTCGAGCGGCTTGCCGCAGGTCTGGCACGGAGCCTTCAGCCGCCGCAGGCAGCTCGGGCAGCGCAGGAAGGTCTTCTCCACCTCGAAGTCGCAGTAGGGACAGGCGAGATGGTCGGCTGAGGCGAGGCGCGCCTCGGCGGCCGCGATCTCGAGCTCGCGCTCGCGCACGTCCTCGAGGTACTCCGGCGGGCGCACGATCATGTAGATGATCGTCCCCACGAAGGGGAACAGCGACGCCGCCGCGGCACAGCCGACGAGCATCGGATCCTCGATGCGGCGCTTGGCATCGGAGTAGGTCCAGTAGACCAGCGAGAGCCAGACGACCACGAGAAACAGCAGCAGGAGATTCACGACGAGGTTCAACCCGTCGTTCGTGATCCCGAATATGGCGAGGACGGGGACCATGCGCGCGGTGCGGAGCTTAGAGGAGGACCCGGCCGAGCAAGTAGCCCAGGCCGAAGAACACGAGGATGACCGTGGCCACGAGCACCGCCACGAGGGCGATCATGGGAACGAAGCGCGGGCCGTCGCCGTCGTTCACAGCGTGCTCGCCTTCGCGGCGCCGAGGTGGCGGACGAGGTCGGCGATCAGGTAGATCGAGCCCGTCGCCAGCACGGCTCCGTCCCTTCCGGCGGCCTCGCGTGCGCGCGCGACCGCCGCACGCGGCTCGGCCACGATCTCCGCGGGCGCGTCGCTCACCTTCGCCCACAGCGACTCGAGCGTCGCCGGCGAGAGCGCGCGCGGGTTCGCGCAGCGGGTGAACACCGCGCGCTGCACGGCCGGCGCGAGCGCCGCGAGCATCGGTGAGACGTCCTTGTCGTCGAGCACGCTCATCACCGCGGTGAGCGGCCGCTCACCGATCACGGCCGGCAGCGACTCCGCGAGCGCGGTCGCCCCGGCGGGGTTGTGCGCGCCGTCGTAGAGGGTGAGCGGATCCCGGTCCACGATCTGGAGTCTGCCCGGAATCTCCGTCTGGCGTGCCGCGGCCAGGATCTCGCCGGGCTCGAGCGGCTCCAAACCGGCGCTCCGCAGGAACGCCGAGGCCGCGGCGAGCGCGAGGCCGAAGTTGCGCTCCTGGAAGTTGCCCAGGGCGCGCATCATCACGGGTGTCCTCTGCGCGACGGTTGTCTCCGACAACGGTTCCGTTGGCGATGCCAACCAGTCCCGCGAGGACACACGTGATCGCACGCGCTCGGCGTGGCGTTCGGCGGCAACCCGGGCCGCCACCGCTTCGACCTCCCCCGCCAGGCC
>JACCYP010000291.1 GCA_013696425.1 Thermoleophilaceae bacterium | reverse complement strand
CGTCGGCGAGATCCGCCTTCTCCCCCTCGCGCTTGGACGTCTCCTCCTCTCGCAGCCCCGCGATCCACCCCGACCGATCCGGCGCAGGAGTCGCCGCGTCGCGCAGCGCATCGAGGACAGCGGGCACGTCCCCGTACAGCTCCGCGGCCACCTCGCGCGGGTGCGGGTTCTCCGGCGCCGACGAACCGATCACGACGATTTCGGTCTCATCGCCGAACGAGCCGCCGAAACCGAGCCGGAAGTCCATCGGCACGCCGATCACGAGCGCGAGATCGGCGCCCTTCAACGCAGCACCTCGCGCGCGCGAGAAGAAGTTCGCATGATCGGCCGGCAGGCACCCGCGCGCGAGCCCATTGAGCAGCACTGGGATCCCGAGCTGCTCCGAGAGCTGCTGCAGCTCGTCCTCCCCATGCGCCCAGTAGAGCCCCGTGCCGGCCATGATCACCGGCCGCTCCGCCCGCGCCAGCAGCTGTCCGACCACCGACACGTCGGGCACCTTCGCCACCGGCCCCGGCTCGACGGCGGAAGAAACCGGCTGGCCCTCCATGAACACCTGATCCAACGGGAAATCGACGAAGGCGGGGCCCGAGGGCGGCCCGGACGCGGCGAGGAACGCGGCGTCGACCAACCCGGGAATCTCTGCCGTGGTGGCAGCCGTCGCGGCGCTGCGCGTCAGCGGCGCCACAAAAGGAATGTGGTCGATCTCCTGCAGCGACCCCTGCCCCCACCGGAACCCCGGCGCGCGCCCGCCCAGGGCGACCACCGGCGAGCCGTTCATCAGCGACGAGCCGAGAGCCGACATGCCGTTCGTGACCCCCGGCCCGGCGGTCAACGCACAAACACCGGTCTGGCGCGTCGCCTTCGCCCACCCCTCGGCTGCAAACCCGGCCGTCTGCTCGTGGCGGACGTCGACGATGTCGATGCCCTCCTCACGGCAGCCGTCGTAGATCGAGAAGAGATGGCCGCCGGAGAGGGTGAAGAGCTTCGTGACGCCGTGCGCGCGCAGCCGCTGGGCCACCAGCCTTCCTCCGTGAACCTGCGAAGCCGTTGCGTCCTCGACCGCCATGCGAAGCGCGAGCCTACTGCGTCCCCGCCCAGCGCCGTCGCACGCGAATCGTTGCGAGCGTGACGGTCTCGCAACTCCGCGGCAACGGTCCTGCGCCATTGCACGGCGAACGGAACGTCGCCAACGCGTCGGAGCCAGACTGCGGGAATGCCCGGCTTCGAAGCGCGCATCTACGAGCTTGGGGTTGCGGCACTGGCCGAGCAGGAGCGCCGGGTGAGGGAGGTCCGCACGCGCGGAGCGGCTCTCCTCGGCGTCGGCGCAGTGATCGCCTCCCTTCTTGCCGCGCCCGTCTTTCGAGGTCCGCACCCTGAAGGCTGGCTCGAGACAATCACAGCTGGTGTCGGCCTCTTGGCTTGCGTCGCGACCCTCTTGTTTGCGGTGCAACTTCTTCGTCCGGACGCGCTGGGCTTCAGTCTGAAACCGGCGGCTGCGTACCGCGCACTCTGGAAACAGGAGAGCGTCGAGCAGCCCCAGGTCGATCTCGCGCTGGCCGAGGAGCTCGAGGCACGTGAAGAGGCGAACGGAGTAGCCGTCGCTCGGCTTGCGCTCTACCTCGAACTCACTCTTGTAGCCATCGCGGCGGAGACCGCCGGATTGGCAGCCGCGGCGGTGTTAGCCTCGTGAACATGCCGAAGCCACCTCAAGAGGGGCCAGAGCCTCGGTCGAAGAACGGCTACCCCCACCCGGACTTGATACCGAAGCTGCCGAAGTCCATCTGGATCCTCGAGAACGAGCGGCGCAGCTTGTTCGGTCGCGTACGCCGGCGCCGCAAGTAGCGCTGGCGCTCAGCGGCGGCGCTTGACCGGAATGTCGAAGCAGCCGTCGTTGTTTCGATCGACCCGCGGCTTCTCGCGCGGGCACTTGTCGGCGCCGTTTGGCTTGCCGTCGTTGTCGATGTCCTCGTCGCAGGCGTCGCCCTTGCCGTCCTTGTCCGTGTCGGTCTGGCTGGGGTTGTGGAGGCCCCTGCAGTTGTCCCGCGCGTCCAACGCGCCGTCGTCATCGGCGTCGTCGTACTTGATCCGCACGACCCGGCCGTTGCCGGTGTCTCCGACGTAGAGGTTCGCCCCGGGCGCGACGGTGATGCCGTTCGGTTCGGAGAGCTGGCCGTTGCCGGCGCCCGGGATGCCGATGGCGCCGAGGAACTGGTTGCCCGACGCAAACGAGGAGAAGATCTGGACGCGGCCGTTGCCGGCGTCGACCACGAGGATCCGGCCGGCGGGATCGCGCACTATTCCGCGCGGGCTCGAGACCTGGCCGAAGCCATTGCCGGGGCCGGCGAGGTCGCGGATCGCCTTGCCGCGCTTGTCGTACACGCGCACCCGGCCCTCGACCGGGTCGTCGTTTGTCACGTAAAAGCGGTCATCACCCTCGCGCACGACGCCCTCGGGCGACATGAAGTCCCCGGCGTCGCCGGTGCCGAAGGCGGCGAAGCCGAGCGTCTTGCCGCCCTTTGGCTTGAAGTACTGGATCCGCGCGTTGTCGCGCTCGACCACGAAGATGCCGTTGCCCCTGTCGGTGGTGACCGCGCGTGGCCCGGCCATCCTGTTGAGCTCGGTGCCGGCGCCGCCGAACTCGCGGCGGTACTGGAGGTCGTGGTTGTAGCGGTCGAAGAAGGCGACGGACTCATCCTCGCCGTCGGAGACGTAGACGCGCTGGCGGTTGTCGACCCACACGCCGTTGGGACGGCCGATCTTCACCGTGAGCGTGCGCAGGTACTTGTTGCCGGCCTCGGCGTTGTCATAGATCTCCACCCGCCCGGCGATCCAGTCGGCCACGTAGACGCGCCCGGCATCGTCGGTGGCAAGGCCCGTGACCTGGCCGAAGGGGCCCTTGTTCCCCGCGCCCGACTGGAAGGTGTCCTTCCACTCGAAGACCTCCGCCCCGGCGGAGGCCGGGAGGAGCATGGCGAAGACGAGCAGGGTGAGACTTGCGAGCTTACGCACGGTCAAGAGGAGAACAAGGCTTCGCCGCCGAGGTTGCGGTCCCTTTCGACAGGCAACTTCGGCGCATAGACCGGAATCGGCTCCGATTTGCCCTTGACGGGCACCTCTCCGCGCGGTTCGACGGCGAAATCGGTGCCCGTCAGCAGGCAGCGGGTGGCCTCCGTGATGAGCACGGTGTCGTTCGTCTCGCGGGTGAGGGCCTCCACGCGCGAGGCCACATTCACCGGATCGCCGATCACCGTGAACTCCAAACGCCCGCCGCCGCCGATCGAGCCGACCATGACCGGGCCCGAGTTCACCCCCACCCCCACGTCGAAGCGCCCCTCGCAGCGATCGGCGATCTCACACGCCGCCGCCAGCGCCCGGTCGGCGTGGTCGCGATGGCGCTCGGGCGCGCCGAACACACCCAGCAGCCCGTCGCCGATGAACTTGTTCGCGTGGCCGCCGTGCTCGCCGAGAACCGGCACGACGGTGTCGAAGAACTCGTTGAGGTAGGCCACCGCCTCGCGCGCCGAGGCGCGCTCGGCCCACGCGGTGAAGTCGCGGATGTCGACGAACATCACGCTCGCCTCGATCTCCTCGCCCTCGAGCAGCTCGCCCTCCTCGAGCACGCGCTCGGCCACCGCCGGATCGACGTAGGAGCCGAAGGCCTCGCGCAGCGTCTCGCGCTCCTCGAGGCCGCTCATCATCTCGTTGAAGGATCCCGCGAGCTGCCCGAGCTCATCGCCCGAGAGCACCGGCACGCGCGTGGATAGATCGCCCGCCTTCACGCGGCCGGTGGCCTCGAGCAGATCGTCGATCGGCGCGAGGATCGACTTCGTGAGCAGCAGCGTGAGCTCAAATGAGATCGTGAACGCGATCACCACCGCCACGAACACGTCGAGGCCGAGGTCGGTGAGGCTCGCGCGGTCGGTGACCGACAGCGCGCTCACCACCACCCCCGTGACGATGTTGATCAGCGGCAGCGCCCCGAGTAGCTTCAGCCGCAGCGATGCCCCGAGCGGCGGCGAGGCGAAGTCCGCCGGCAGGTGCCGGGAGATGTCCTTGAGCACCGGCCGCGCCGCCAGCTCGGACGCGAAGAAGTGCAGGACGATCGCGTAGCCGATGGCCACCGAGGCGCCTGCGAGCAGGATGAGGAAGTTCCACCACGGCAGGCCGCCGATCCAGGTGGCGAACAGCGACGTGGGGATGGCGGCCACGACGTAGGGCAGCCAGCCCGTGCGCAGCACGAATGCCCGCGGCAGCGACACGGCGGTGCGCCACGCCTCGAGCGCCGCCTCGCCCCCGCGGGGCTCGCGAACCCACGCCGTGAGCGGGCGCGCGGCCTGCTTGCTCTTCAGCACGCCGATGGTCACGGCGATCAGCGTGCAGCCCATCGCCACCGCCATCACGAGCCCGAAGTCGCGGGCGCTGCTGTCGCCGTAGAGGGTGAGCAACCCGACAGTGCCGGCGGTGATCGTGAGCGCCGAGACGATCTCGAACAGCAGGTAGGCGTAGATGTACTTCGAGCCGAGGAGACGGTAGAGCCGGTCGAAGATGAAGATCATCGGCCCGGATTGTGGCAGCGAGGCGCTACGGAGTTGCAGGTGTGCGCCCGGCGAAACGGTCCGGCGGGGGCACGAGGTCCTGGAAGCCCTTCTGCAGGCGCGGATACAGGCCGCCGTTGTTGAACAGCGTGGGCGACTTCACCTTGCACGGCGGGAAACCGTCGCCCGAGGGGCTCTCGGTCGGCTCCGTCTGCTCGCCCTGTGCGTCCGCGCCCTTGGTGCCGACGTTGTTGAGGCAGGAGAAGCTCTCGATCGCGCCGATCGGCTGGCCGCGCGTCAGGTAGTTGGGCTCGTGGTAGGCCGAGCCGCGGTCAAAGGCCGGGCGGCGGTTGACTCCGTCGCGGTCGAACGAGCGGCCGTTGATCAGGCCGTAGCCGCGCAGGTAGGACTGCGGCACGCCGGCGTTCGGGCCCTGGCGCTCCTGGATGCCGCCGTTGATCGCGGCCGGGCCGCCGAGGAAGAACCCGGCGATCGGCTTCTGCTGGAAGTTCGCGAACGAGACGATCGGGTTGAGCTCCTGGAGGAAGGGGAAGAGGCCCTCGAACAGCGGCTCGGCGGCCTCGATGATCTTCTGGGTGTCGGGCAGCCCGGTCTTGCCCACCTTGATGAGCGGGTCGAGATCGCGGAAGAGCTTGCGCAGGTCGGGCGCGAGCGCGGACACGTCCTCGATCGTCGGCGAGATGTCGCTGGCCACCGGCTGGAGGTCGCGCACGAGCGGGCGCGTCTCGCGCGAGAAGGTCTCGAGGCGCGCGAGCGTGGCCTTCGACTCGTCGAGGAAGGTCGGGAAGGTGCGGATCGTGTCCTCGAGCGCGTCGTCGCGCGAGGCGGTGGCCTCGAAGACGTTGTTCGAGTTCACGACGAGCTCGCGCAGCTGGCCGTCGCGCTCGGTGAGCGCGTTGAACACGACGCCGGTGTTCTTCACGAGGCCGGTCACGGCCTGCTCCTGCTCGTCGAGCGTCTTTAGCACGTCGGCGCCGTTCACGAGGAACTCCGGCAGCGAGCCGAGCGCGTCGTTCACGTCCTGGCCGCGGCCCTGGATCGCCGGCGCGAGCGAGGACTGCCAGATCCGGAACGCGTTGCGGGTGTCCTTGTCGAACGCGGCGTAGATCTCGTCGAGCTGCACGGTGTCGGCCACGTTCGCCTTGCCGAGCGAGCCGTTGTCGGGCACGGTGCCCTTCGCCTTGTTGCCGGGCGTGAGCTCCACGTAGGTCTCGCCGAGCAGGGTCTTCTGGCGCAGGATCACGCGCGTGTCCTTGGGGATGGGCGCGTACTCGGGCCTGATCTCCATCTCGATCGTGGTCGCCCGGGCGCCGTCCTTCAGCTCCTTGGCCTTGACCTTGCCCACCGACACACCCGAGATCCGCACGTCGGCCTCCGTGGAGAGCGTGGTGGCCTCGGGAATGTCGGCCGCCACGCGGTAGCTCTTCGGCTTGAGCGGCACCGAGCCGCCGAAGGAGAGCCAGAGGAAGAGCAGGATGCCGAAGCAGGAGAGGGCGAAGATGGCCATCATCGCGATCCGGCCGGCTGTCGGTGCTTGCTTGTCCACTAGGGCACCGCCTTCGGGCAGATGCCGGTGTCGCGGAGGATGTTGTCGAAACCGAGCAGGCTGCCGAGGCCCGTGGCGGCGGGCAGGCCGAGGCGCGGGTCGACCTCGCCCTCGAGGGTCTGGAGAGCGGTGTCGCAGGTGAGCACGAGGATCGAGCGCCGGAAGGGCCCGGAGGCGTCGCTCGTCGGGAAGATCCCCGTCGTGTTCTGGGCGACCCAGGCGGCCCAGTAGAGGTAGCCCTCGTCGCGCGCGAGGTCCTGGTCGAGGTTGCCGGTGAGCTTCTCGCGGCCCTTCGGGTTGTGGGCCGCCATGTTGAAGAAGCGGTTGAGCTCGTTGAAGGACTCCGTGAGATCGGGCGTGGCGATGTTCAGGTTCTTCGCCGCGGGCTGGAGGTCGCGCACGTAGGGCCGCGCCTCGCGCACGAACGGGCGGATCTGCTTGCGCAGGATCGGCTCGGCCTCCTTGACGAACGGGAGCACCTGCTTGTTGGTCTTATCGAGCTGGCGCACGGCCGGGCGCAGGCTCTCGAGCGAGGGCCCGAGCTCGTTCCCGAGGCGCTCGACCTTCGGCAGCGTCTCGGTGGCCTGCCGGAGGGTGGGCGGCAGCTTCGCGATGAAGCTCGACACGTTGTCGTCCTCGGAGGCGAAGGTCTCGAACACCTCCTGCGAGGAGGCCACCAGCCGCTCGAGATCGCCGTCGCGGTCGCCGACCTCCTCGATCAGCGACCCGTAGTTGTGTACGAGGCGCGAGAGGTTGCCGCGCCGCTCGGCGATGGCGGTCGTGACCTTCGCGAGATCGCGGTGAAGCGGCTCGAAGCGCTCGAACACCTTCTCGAGGTCCTCACCGCGGCCGTCGAGGCCCTTGCCGCCGCCGGCGATCAGCAGCTTCAGGTAGTCGCGCGCGTCCACGTCGAGCGCGGCGAGGATCTCGTCGGGGTCGATGTCCGGCGCCGTGTTCTGCACCGGGATCATGCCGTCCTCCTTCATCACCGGCGCCTTCTCGGTGCCGGGATCCACCTCGAGGAACATGTCCTTCACGCCGGTCTTCGGGCGCAGCAGCGCTGTGGCGTCGGTCTTGATCAGGTCCTTCTTGTCCGGATCGATGTCGAGCGTGACCACGGCGCGGCCGTCGTCGAGGTCGACCTTCGCGAGATCGCCCACCTTCACGCCTGCCACGCGCACGGTCTGGCCCTGGCCGGGAATCACGGCCTGGGCATCGGATAGCTCGGCCTTCAGGCGGAAGGGCTTCTCCTCGATGACCGGGAAGCGCAGGCGCTGGTTGGAGAGGATGTAGCCGCCGATCCCGAGCGCGAGCACCACGAGCAGCACGAGCGCGATGAAGTCACGGGAGTACTTTCGGATCGCGGCCGTCACTTCGCCCCCTTCTTCTCGCGGAAGGAGTAGACGTCGTCGAGCTTCACGATGTCGCGGGCCTGCGCCTGGAGCTTCACGCCGAGTTCGCTGAACTCAGACGGGTCGATCGTCGGCTTGCCGGCGTCGCGGTCCTCGATGAACTGGGCGAAGTCGACGCGCCGGGCCTTGGCCTTCTCGGCGAGGTCGAGCAGCTTCGGATCCTTCGAGTCCGGCGTGACCTTCACCGAGGCCGGCGCCTGCGAGGCGCCGCCGGGCGCGTTCAGATCGGGCGTCTGCTGGGTCTCGCACGGGGTGCCCGGGCGGAACACAGGGCGCGCCTTCGGGCGCGCAGGGCGGGCGCCGATCACCGGCGTGCTGTTCATCCCGAAGAGCCCCTCGCCGTTGTCGCCGCGCGAGACGAACGTGCTTGCGTTGCCGCCGAACTGGGCGCGCACCTGCGGCGAGTTGGAGTCCGAGATGCGGCTCTCGCCCGAGAGGGCCGCGAGCCCCCGCGGGGCCTGCTTGAAGAACGGCTGGCCCGAGTTCTCCGGGAAGTCGGGGTCCGGAATGGGCGTCTTCGAGAACGGCAGCAGGACCTCGTTCTGGCATGAGGAGAGCGTCCGGTTCTCTCCCTGGAAGCCGACCTGGCCCTTCTGGAGCCCGACGAGGTCGGGCACCGTCGCGCGCAGGTCCTTCGTGAGCCCCTTCAGCTCGCGCGCGGACACCAGACGGCGCGCCTGCTTCACGAACGGCAGCGAGGCGTCGATCATGGGGCCGGTCGAGATCGTGCCCGGCAGTGCGTCGCGCGAGAAGGCGCGCAGCGAGGGCAGCGCGGAGTTGAGCGCGGCGAGCGCCGGCATCCCCTTCTCGAGTGTCTCGTCGAGCAGCGGGATCGACTGCGAGAGCGCGACGTCCTCCCGCGCGAAGGACAGCGCGGTGATGTTGAAGTCCGTGACGAGATCCTTGAGCGCCTCCGGATCCCGGGTGAGTGCGCGCGAGACCTTCGCCTGGCCGCGCAGCACGCGGCCGAGGTCCCCGGGCTCGGTGCCGAGCGTGGCCTCGTTGGCGAGCGAGACGCCCTTGTACGCGGGCTCCCAGTAGCGGATCGAGCGGTTGAAGGAGTCGCCGCCCGGCCCGTCGATCGCGCTCGAGTACTCCTTGAGCAGGATCTGCAGATCCTCGCGGGTGTCGGTCTGAAGCGCCGCGAGCACGTCCGCGAATTGCACCGGGGAAGCGGTCTGGGTGAAGGGGATCGTGTCGCCGGACTCGAGCGTCGCCACCGAGGGGCTGCCGGGCTTGACATCGACGAAGAAGTTGCCCTCGAGGAAGATGCGCGGGCGGATCTTCATCGTCGCGTCCTTGTGGATCGGCAGGCCCTCGTCCTTGATCTTCATCTTCACCTGGGCGCCGCCGCCGGCGATCGGCTTGACCTCGGAGACCTCGCCCACGTTCACGCCGGCGATCCGCACGGGTGAGCGCGGCTTGATGCTCGAGGCCTGCTTGAAGCTCGCCGTGAGCTCGTAGGGGTTCGCGAACGGGTTGGCCTTCGTGAAGCCGAAGTAGGTCACCGCCGCGACGGCCACGATCGCGATCACGCCCGCCTTGAAGGGCGACATGCCGCGCCGTTCCTGGGCTGAGCGCTTACGCCTGAAGAGCGCCATCTACTTCACGTCCCTCAGGTTGGGGACGCCGGTGAAGGTCGGGCCGGCGAGGCCGGGGAAGTCCGACTTCGTGAGGCCGTGGCTGCCGCCCGACTTCGTGTCCTGCCACGTGTTGTAGCCCGCCGGGTCGGTCACCGGGTCCGGGCCGTTGGCGGCCGGGTAGCGCCCGTCCTCGGTGAGCGGGCCGTTCAGGCTGCCGGTCTGGCCGGACTGGCAGTCGGCGTTGCCCTGGCCGTCGATGGCCGGCATGTAGGGCGGGCCGACCTGGCGCATGAGCGGATCGCCGACCGGGTCCTTGGCGTCCTTGATGTCGATCTGGGCGGGGAAGTCGGCCGGGCGGTCGGCGCCGGCGGAGCTCACGCGGTTGTCCTGGGTCTCGCCGCCGGTCATGCTGAGCACCCGCTGGAAGGTGCCGCCGGTGGTGCCGTAGGAGAGGTGCGTGGCGAGCGGGTTCCAGAACAGGTTCCAGTAGTTGCAGACCGTCTGGTAGGGCGAGATGAACTCGATCAGCGGGCGGCCGCTGCGCAGCAGGCCCTGCAGGTCGGTGAGGCCGAGCTTGGTGTTCGGGTTCCTCACGAGCGTGCGCAGCGAGCCGAACACCTTCTCGGTGCGGTTGTTGAAGTCGACCGAGCGGCGCAGCACGGGCTGGCCCTCCTTGAGCGCCTTGTTCACGATCGGCAGCTCGGTGCGGAGGGTGCGCGCGGCCGGGCGCAGGCGCCGTGAGAGCTCGGTGAAGTCGGCGAGAAACGGGCGCTGGACGGCGAAGGAGGAGATCGCCGTGTCGAGCGTGGCGGGCGCCTTCTCGATCGTCTCCTGGAGGCACTCCGGGCAGGCGGAGAAGGCCTCGAAGGTGATGGCGGCATTCGTGAAGAACTGCGCCTGGGTCGCGGCCACCGGCGCCACCTGGGCGGCCGCGCGCCCGATCGACGCGAAGAACTCGTCGAGCTCGGTGTCGGGATCGGAGAGGTTCTTCATCACCGGCGTGAGGAAGGTCGCGAACGGCGCGAGCGCCTCGATCGAGATGTTCAGCGAGGCGCCGCGCGCCGACAGCGCGTCGCCGAAGCCGGTGAGGTTGCGGCGCGCGTTCTCGCGCGTGTCGAAGTCGAAGGTCGAGAACACGTCCTCGAGGTCGACCGGGCCGTTCAGCTCCTCCGCATTCAGGCGGTCGATGTCGGTCACGGTCGCGCCCGCCTTCAGCTTCTTCTCACCCCTGCCGGGCTGGAGGTCGATGTACTTCAGGCCGAGAGCCGAGCGCGGGCGCACGAGGAGAGTCGAGTCGGCTGAGATCGGCTCGATCGTCTTGTCGAGCTTCATCGACACCACCGCCACGGCGCGCGGGCCGGCCGCCTTGGTGTCGACCGTCTTCACCGTGATCTCGTCGATCACCCCGACGCGGAAGCCGCCGACGCGCACCTCGTTGCCGCGAACGAGCTTCGAGCCGCTCGGGAGCTCTGCCTTCAGGTCGTAGGTGGGCACGAACGGCAGGCCGGCGTTCGCGTTGTAGGCGAGGAACACGGCGACGATGGCCACGAGCACGGTGACCGCGCCCACGAGCACCGGGCTCGCGACGATCGAGGCCTGTGAGGAACGCCCTCTCATCAGCGCGCGAGGAGGTAGTCGAGCAGAACGCCTTCGCTCTGCTGGTTTCCGCCCTGCGAGGGGGGCAGCTGCTGCTGGATGCCCGGCGGGATCTGCTTCTGAAGCTCGTCGAGCGTCGGGTCCACCGGGAGCTTGCCGCGCAGGTCGTCGACGAGCTCCTGGAGGGCCTTCGGGAGCACGA
>JACCYP010000275.1 GCA_013696425.1 Thermoleophilaceae bacterium | reverse complement strand
GCGAAGGACTTCTCGATGCCCAAGGACAACATCCAGCGCGCGATCGACAAGGGCACCGGAGCCGACAAGGACGGCGTGGTGATCGAGTCCGTGATGTACGAGGGCTACGGCCCGGGCGGAGTGGCGATGCTGGTCGAGGCGCACACCGAGAACCGCAACCGCACCGGCTCGGAGGTGCGGCACGCGTTTACCTCGGGCGGGGGCAACCTCGCGGAGCCGGGCGCCGTGGCCTACCTGTTCGAGAAGAAGGGCCTGATAGTGGTCGACGCCACGCGCTGGTCCGAGGACGACCTGATGGTGGCCATCGACGCCGGCGCCGAGGACATCGCCGTCGACGAGGACGTGTTCGAGGTGCTCACCGAGCCGGCCGACCTCCCCGCGGTGCGCGAGGCGCTCACGGGCGCCGGCATCGAGCCCGAGAGCGCCGGGGTGGCCCAGCGCCCCAGCACGCAGGTCCCGCTCGAGGAGGCCGAGGCACGCAAGCTGATGCGCCTGATCGACACCCTCGAGGAGAACGACGACGTGAACGCGGTCCACGCGAACTTCGACATCTCCGGCGAGGTGCTCGAGCGCCTCGCGGCCGTCTAGCTGCCCCCGCAGGGAGGCGTCCGCCTCCAGCCGCAGAATCAAGGGGATGGTGGTCGTCCTCGGCATCGATCCTGGCACCGCTCACACGGGCTACGGCGTGGTTATCTCGCGCGGACAGCGCATGGCCGCGCTCGACGGCGGCGTGATCGGCACGGGCCCCGACGAGCCGCTCGAGAAGCGCCTGGCGCGCATTCACGTGCGCGTGTGTGACCTGATCTCCGAGCACGAGCCCGCCGCCATGGCCGTCGAGGATCTCTTCTTCGGCAAGAACGTGCGCACCGCATTCGCCGTCGGGCAGGCCCGCGGGGCCGTGCTCCTGAGCGCCGGCATGGCGGGCGTGCCGTGCTTCTCCTACACGCCCCAGGCCGTGAAGCAGGCCGTGTGCGGCTCGGGCGGCGCGGACAAGGACCAGGTGCAGCGGATGGTCGGCGCCCTGCTCTCGCTCCCCGAGCCCCCGCAGCCCGATCACGCCGCCGACGCCCTCGCCGTGGCCGTCTGCCACGCGAATGGCGCCTCACTGCGGGAGGCGATCGGATGATCGCCTCGGTACGCGGGCCCGTGCTCGTGCGCCGGCCCGACCACGTGGTGGTCGAGTGCGCCGGGGTCGGCTACCGCCTCGCGGTGTCGGCCGAGACGCTCGACAAGGTGCCGGCCGCCGGCAAGGAGGCCGTGCTCCACACCCACCTCGTGATGCGCGACGACGGCATGTACCTCTTCGGGTTCGCGACCGAGGACGAGCGCGAGCTGTTCCTGCTGCTGAACGGTGTGCAGAGTGTGGGGCCGAAGGTGGCGCTCGCGGTGCTCTCCGGCGGCACGGTGCGCGAGCTCACGAACGCGATCGCATCCGGGGACTCCGCCCGCTTCCAGGCCGTGCCCGGCATCGGCAAGCGCACGGCGGAGCGGATCATCGTCGAGCTGCGCGAGAAGGTCACCGGCCCCACAGGTGCCGACGAGATCGCGATCATCCGCTCCGACGATCCGCGCGTGATCGCCCGCGAAGGACTGCTCGGCCTCGGCTACGAGCCGGGCGAGGCCGACGTTCTGCTCGACGGCGTGGAGGGCGAGACGCCCGAGGAGCTCATCGCCGCCGCGCTCAAGGAAGCGGCCTAGATGGGCGGCATCCGCACCCCCGGCGCCGAGCGCCTGCAGGAGGCCGCGCCGCTCCCGGCGGACGACGAGCTCGATCGCTCTCTACGCCCCAAGCGCCTCGACGACTTCGTCGGGCAGCCGGTGGTGAAGGAGCAGCTGCAGGTGTTCATCGAGGCGGCCCGCGCGCGGGGCGAGCCGCTTGACCACGTGCTGCTCGCGGGCCCGCCCGGCCTCGGCAAGACCTCGCTGGCCCAGATCGTGGCCAACGAGCTGGGCGTCGACTTCAAGCAGACCGCCGGCCCCGCCTTCCAGCGCAAGGCCGACATCGCCTCGCCGCTCACCGGCCTCGAGCCGCGCTCGGTGTTCTTCGTGGACGAGATCCACCGGCTCCCACGCGCCCTCGAGGAGACCTTCTATCCGGCGATGGAGGACGGCAAGCTGCCGATCACAGTCGGCCAGGGCGCCGGCGCGCGACTCGTGAACCTCGACATCCCGCCCTTCACCATGATCGGCGCAACCACCCGCAGCGGCCTGCTCACCACGCCGCTGCGCGACCGCTTCGGGGTCACGCTGCGCCTCGAGCTCTACGACCCGCCGGAGCTCGCGGAGATCGTGATGCGCTCCGCGGGCATCCTCGAGGTCGAGATCGAGCCCGGCGGCGCCACCGCCATCGCCTCACGCTCGCGCGGCACGCCGCGTGTGGCCAACCGGCTGCTCAAGCGCATCCGCGACTTCGCCGAGGTGCGCGGCACCGGCGTGATCGACGCCCAGGTGGCCGACGACGCCCTCGGCATGCTCCAGGTCGACAAGGCCGGCCTCGACCGCCTCGACCGCGAGATCCTCAAGGTCATCTGCGAGAAGTTCGACGGCGGCCCCGTCGGGCTCTCCACCCTGGCGGTGGCGGTGAGTGAGGAGGCCGACACGATCGAGGACGTCTACGAGCCCTATCTGCTCCAGCAGGGGCTGCTCAAGCGCACCCAGCGCGGCCGGGTCGCGACCCCCGCAGCCTACGAGCATCTGGGCCTCGAGCCCCGCAGCGCCGAAGCTACGTCGCTGTTCTGAACGCCCGCTCGACCTTCGCGCGGAACGACGCAGGGTCGAGTGCGGGGTAGCGGAACAGCTCCGGCTCGATGGCCTCGTACAGCTCCACCGCGCGCGCGGGCTCCACGAGCCCGTGCTCGATCAGCGACCGCACATCCTCGAGATCCTGATCAAAGCCGCGTTCGACCTTCGAGAGCGCCTGCGAGTAGGGGTCGAAGTGGTGGACGTCGATGGCGCCCGCACGGACCACGTGCGGGCTCCGCTCGCGCCAGCCTGGAAGCTCCGGGATGAAGTCGGGCGGCGAGGCGAGCTCGACGTTCACGTTCAGGCGCTCCTTGAGCGCAGGGATCGCGCGGAGCAGGTCGTCGCTCTCGGGGTCGATGCGGATGTCGATGTCGAGAGTCGACTCGCGCCACCCGTAGAGCACGGCGGTCGCGCCTCCGGTCAGGTAGAGCCTGGCCTCCGAGCGCCCTGCGCGCCCGAGTGCCTCGAGAAACGCGCGGACCGACTCGGCGTCAGCGGGCGCTCGCACGCTCGGCCGCCCGGCAGAAGCTCGCCATCCTGCCTATCAGTGCGTTGTACCTGGAGTGCGCGGAGTCGGAGCCTTCGTCGGCCAGCAGGTCGTACAGCTGATGAGCGGGGCGGTCCGTCGCGCCGGCGGGCGTTGGTACCGCCACCCCGAGCGCTTCGAGGCGAGGCGCCGCCAGGGACACCAGTAGCGCCGCCGCCGAGTTCCGGCCGGCCGCGAGATCCTCGATCCCGCCGGTCACGAGATCCTCTCCCGGGAGGTCTTTGAACGGGCGCTGCCGGCCGACGGTGCTCATACGCCGATGGTAGATGGGCACCGGCTTTAGCGTTCCCTAACGGGGTAGGCACTAGCCTTTCTGCCGATGGCGAACTTCATCTGCCCGAACTGCGGAGCGCGCAGCGAAGCAAGCTCCCGCACCGCCGGCTTCAGCAACCGCCCGCGCGGCTGCGAGAAGTGCGGTTTCGCGTTCCTCTTCGAGCTGCTCGACGACTATTACCCGGCTCCAAATGCGGCGTTCTTCGTGTGTGATGCGGAGGCCAACGTGATCGGCGCCGGCCGGGGCTCGCGCGAGCTCACCGGCCTCGGCGACACCGACGTGGTCGGCCAGCCCGTGCGCGACGTGCTCGGCCTCAACTTCGAGAACGGCGACGACCACATCGGCACCGCTCTGGAATGGGGCGTGCGCGTGCTCGACAAGCCCGTCGTGGTGCATGCCGAGGGCGACCGGCCGGAGCCGGCGAAGGCGGACATCTTCCCGGCCTACGACGACGACGGCGGCCTGCTGATCGTGCTCACCCCGAAGTAGGCGAAGGACTTGGCCAGCCGCGCCCGCAACCTGTACGTGCTCGCCGGAGTGGCGGTGCTGCTGGTGCTCGCCCTGCTCATCATCGTGCCCGGCACGCCGCTCTCGAAGCCGACGAAGCTCGGCCTCGACCTGAAGGGCGGCACCGAGCTCGTCTACGAGGGCCGCCCGACCCCGCAGGTGCCGACGGTCACGCCGGAGGCGATCGACGACGCGATCGAGACGATCCGCAAGCGCACCGACTCGCTCGGCGTCTCGGAGCCAGAGATCCAGTCCGCGGGCGCCAACCAGATCTCGATCGGGCTGCCGGACATCGATGACCCCGAGCGCGCGGAGCGCCAGGTCGGCACCACGGCCCAGCTCCAGTTCTACGACTGGGAGGCGAACGTCCTCTCGGACCCGAACGCCCCGACCCCGGGCCTCTTCGACGCCGTCACGGAGGCCTCCAAGGCGAAGCCGAAGGCCGAGAAGTCAGACGTGCCGCCGGGGGCCAAGGAGAGCGAGCGGACCTTGGCCGAGTGGGACGAGCGGAACGATTCGGCCGGCGAGAAGCTCTACCTCTTCGACAAGAACAAGCAGCCGCTCAAGGGTCCCGACGCGACCTGCGAGGAGCTGCTCTCCGACTACGAGCCGAGCGAGACGCCGCTGCCGGCGAAGGACCAGCCGAAGGCGGGCTCGCCCTGCGCGAAGGAGATCACGGAGCTGGGTCAGCAGACCAAGGTGCCCGGCCGCGCCGGGACGATCGGCGGCCCCCCGGCCGGCTCGACCGTGGTCAAGGTGCCACGCGGCGTCGCGGTGATCAAGGCCGAGCGCCCGGCGACGCTGCCCGAGAACGCGCCGGAGCCCGAGAACTACTACGTGGTCGAGGACGACTCCGAGCTCTCGGGCACCGAGATCAAGGACCCCGAGCAGCGAAACGACCCGCAGACGCAGGAGCCCGTGGTGGCCTTCGAGTTCACCGACAAGGGCCAGAAGGCCTTCGCGCGCGTGACCAAGCGGCTGGCCGAGCGCGGCTCGGAGCAGATCCTCCCGCCGGGCGCGGACCGTGACGCCGCCTTCCAGCGTTTCGCGATCACCCTCGACAACCAGATCGTCTCGCTCGCGACGATCGACTTCCGCGAGAACCCGGAGGGGATCGACGGCAAGACGGGCGCGCAGATCAACGGCATCGGCGGGTTCCAGGAGGCCGCGGACCTCGCCAACAGCCTGCGCATCGGCGCGCTGCCGATCGACCTGAAGCTCGTCTCGAAGACGCAGGTCTCCGCCACGCTCGGCGCCCAGGCGCTCGACCAGGGCCTGAAGGCCGGCGCCGCGGGCCTCATCCTTACGGCGCTCTTCCTGCTGCTCTTCTACCGCGTGCTCGACGGCATCGCCGTCATCACCCTCGGCCTCTACGCGCTCTTCCTGCTGGCCGTCGTGAAGCTGATCCCGGTCACGCTCACGCTGCCGGGCATCGCCGGCATGGTGCTCACCCTGGCCGTGGCGGCCGACGCCAACATCGTCATCTTCTAACGCGTAAAGGAAGAGGTGAGAGCCGGGGCGTCGGTGCCCAAGGGCATTGCCGCGGGCTACACGAAGGCGCTGCGCACGATCATCGACGCGAACGTCGTCACGATCCTCGTCGCGTTCATCCTCTTCATGATCGCCACGGGCGGCGTGCGCGGCTTCGCGTTCACGCTCGGTATCGGCACGCTCATCTCGCTGTTCACGGCGGTGCTCGCGACCTCCGCGATTATGGGCGCGCTCGCTCGCACGCGCATCCTCAGCTCACGCCACGCGCTCGGCGCGCAGGGCGAGGGCAGGCCATGGAGCATCGACTTCGTCGGCCGCTCGAAGGGCTTCTTCTCCGCCTCCGGCATGGTCATCCTCGCCGGCGCCATCGCCATCGCGACGCTCGGCATCAACTTCGGTATCGACTTCGAGTCGGGTACGCGCATCAAGGCCCCCGTCGAGCAGGCGACGAGCGTCGACGAGGTGCGCGAAACGCTCACGCCACTCGGCCTCGACGACGCCGAGATCCAGGAGGTCGAGGAGCCCGAGCTCGGCGAGAACGTCTTCCAGCTGCAGACCGCGAACCTCGATCCGGACGAGGTGACTCAGGTCCAGGCCGCCCTCGACGAAGAGTTCGGCCTCTCCGCGGCGGACTTCTCGGCCGACTCGATCGGCCCGACCTTCGGCGCCCAGATCGCACGCACGGCCGTCATCGCGGTGATCGCATCGCTGCTCGTGCTCTCGCTCTACATCGGGCTGCGGTTCTCGTTCAAGTTCGCAGTTCCCGTGCTCATCGCCCTCATCCACGACATCCTGATAACAGGGGGCGTCTACGCCCTCGTCGACCGGGAGGTGACGGCGTCGACGGTCGCGGCGCTGCTCACCATCCTGGGCTACTCCATCTACGACACGATCATCGTGTTCGACCGGATCCGGGAGAACGAGCCGCGCATGCCGCGCGCGACGTTCTCGCAGATCGTGAACCGCTCCATGTCCGAGGTGCTCACGCGATCGCTCGCGACGTCGCTGTCCACCCTGCTCCCCGTGGGTGCCCTCCTGTTCTTCGGCGGCCCGACGCTCCAGGACTTCGCCTTCGCGATCATGATCGGCATCATTTCCGGCGCGTACTCGTCGATCTTCATCGCGGGTCCGGTGCTGACGCTCTGGAAGGAGCGCGAGCCGCAGTTCGTGCGCCGCCGCCGCCTCGTGATGAAGGAGAACGGCGGCGTCGTGCCCGCCTACGCGACGGGCAGGATGGCCGCCGAGACTCCCGCGGCCGGAGCCGACCCGGACGGCCTGGGCCCGGTGGAGGAGAAGCCTTTGTCCGACCGGCAGCAGATCGCGGCCGAGCGGCGTGCGCGGCGCGCTCAGGCCAGCGGCGCCACGGCCACCGCCGATGCGCCGCCCGAGGTCGATGAAGAGACTGACGGCGACGGAGGCAATGGTGCCTCCCAGCCCAAGAAGCCGCGGTCGAGCAACCGCAGGAAGAAGAGGCACGGTCGCTAATGAGCATGCTCGTGTGGGTGATGATGGGCATCGCACTGTGGCATTTCACGGTGTTCGTGCCGGACAAGTTCTACGGTGGCATCATCGGCTCGTTCCTGGTCGCGATCGCCGGCGCCGCGGTGTTCGGCTTCATCGTCTCCGGGTTCACGATCCCCGGCCAGAGCGACACCGACCTCACCGAGGCGCTGCTCGCGGTGCCCGGCGCGGTGGGCGCGCTCGCGCTCTCCTACGTGCTCGGCGCGAAGTACGACCCGCTCTCTCCGAAAAACGGCTGACGGCTGACAGCTGACGGCTGACGGGCTTCTCCCGTTCCGTCCCGCCGGAGCCGCAGAATGGCTGGCGTGACCCGATGGACCACTGAGCCGTATTCCGTAGCCGCCGCTCGCGCCCTCTCCGAGGAACTCGGGCTCTCCTCGACCGCCGCAGCGATCCTCGTGCGCCGCGGCTTTGCCGATCCCGGCGCCGCGCGCTCGTTCCTGAGTGCCGAGGACGATCACGATCCGGGTCTGTTCGAGGACATGGGCCCGGCGTGTGAGGGCATCCTGCGCCACGTCGCGAGCGGCGCCCGGATCGTGGTGCACGGCGACTACGACGTGGACGGCGTCTGCTCCACCGCGGTCCTGCTGCGGGCGCTCCGCAGGCTCGGCGCCGAGCCGTCGTGGCACCTGCCGAGCCGCTTCGACGGCGGCTACGGCCTCAACCGCAGGACGATCGACGAGCTCGCGGCCGCCGGCACCGGCCTGCTGATCACCGTCGATTGCGGCGTGACCGCGGAGGAGGAGGCCACCTACGCGCTCGAGCACGGCCTCGACGTGGTGATCACCGACCACCACCGCCCCGGCGAGACGCTCCCCGGCTGCCCCGTGATCCACCCGGGGCTCGGCGGCTACCCCTTCGCCGACCTCTGCGCGGCCGGGGTCGCTCACAAGCTCGCCCGCGGCCTCTTCGCCGCCGCCGGGCATGACCCGGCCGAGGCGGACGAGGACCTCGACCTGGTCGGTCTCGCCACCGTGGCCGACGTGGTGCCGCTGCTTGGGGAGAACCGCCGCCTCGTGCGGGCCGGGCTGCGCGCCATGTCCCGCACGAAGAAGCCCGGGTTGCGGGCGCTGATGAAGATCGCCCACGTGGACATCGGGCGGGTGGATGAGCAGTCGCTCGGCTTCCGTCTGGGCCCGCGCATGAACGCCGCCGGGCGCATCGGGCGCCCGGATGCGGCACTCGAGCTGGTGATGACCGACGACGATGCGCGCGCCGGGGAGGTGGCCGAGGAGCTCGACGCCGCCAACCGCGAGCGCCGCGACACCGAGACTCGTATCTCGTTCGCCGCCGAGGCCCTCTGCGCCGAGCAGGACGCTCAGGCCGCCTACGTGCTCGCCGGGGAGGGTTGGCACCCGGGCGTGATCGGCATCGTCGCCTCGCGGATGGTCGAGCGCCACAACCGCCCCTGCGTGATGATCAGCCTCGACGGGGAGAGCGGCCGCGGCTCGGGCCGCAGCGTGGCCGCCTATGACCTCCACGCGGGCCTCGGGGCGTGCTCCGAGCACCTCGTGCGCTTCGGGGGACACCGCGCCGCCGCGGGCTTCGACATCGAGGCGGCGCGCGTCGACGAGTTCCGCCGCGCCTTCGCCCGCCATGCCGCCGGCGAGCTCGCGCCCGAGGACCTGATCCCGGTGCAGGAGGTGGACGCGCTCGTGCCGTGCACCGACGTCGGCCTGCCCCTCGCGGAGGAGCTCGCGAAGCTCGGCCCATTCGGGCACGGCAACCGCTCGCCCGTGCTGCTGCTCCCCGCCGCGCGTGTAGAGGATGTCCGGGGCATGGGGGAGGACAACCAGCATGCGCGGCTGACCGTCGCGAGCGGCGGGGCGCGCGCCCGTGCCGTGGCCTTTCGCACCTCGCCGGGGTCGCTCAAGAAGCTGGCGGGCGAGCCGCATGACATCGCGGTGCGGCTCGAGGTGAACGAGTGGAACGGCGCGGTGGAGCCGCGGCTCGACATCCGGGCGGTGTGCCCGACCGTGGCCGGCGGTATCGAGGTGCTCGGCGAGGACGAGCCGTGGGAGGAGGGTTTCGCCCGAGCATGGGAGGGTGGCGAGCTGGATACCGTCGACCCCGCCGCACTAGGTGAGCGTGTCGTGGTCGACCGGCGCGGCGACGGTTTCGCCGGCGTCTGCGGAGACCTCCTCGCGAGCGGCGAGAGCGTGCTGGTGCTCGTGGCCGACACCTCGCGCAGGCGAGAGGCGGTCGGCTCGCTTCTGGGCCGCATCGCCGGCCCGCTGTGCCTCGCGTCGTGGGCGCAGCTCGCCGCGGAACCGCCCCTCGCCGCCGGCTACGTGCACCTCGCCGCTCTCGACCCGCCGCCCGAGCCCTGGATGTCCGCGGCCGAGCAGGCGCCGGGGCCCGAGGGCGCGGCGCTGCACCGCGCCTGGGGGCCGGTTGAGGTCGAGTTCGCGGCGAAGGTGGCGCAGGCCACGCTCGACCTGCGGGAACCGCTGAAGGACGTCTACCGGGCCCTGAGTGCTGATGAGGGCCTCCAGCGGGCGCTTGAAGGAGCCTCGGCCCACCGGCGCTCCGTCGCGCTCTGCGCACGGCTGTTGCGCGTGCTCTGCGAGCTCGATCTCGTCTCCTACGAGGCCGGCGCCCTCCGGCTGCTCGATGCCGCACACACCGACCTTGCGCGGTCATCGACCTACGCGAGCTGCCGGGACCGTCTCCGGAGTGTCAGATTGCCCGCGATCGCTGCGTAGGGACGCACGAAGAGGCCGCCTCGCCCAGGGCTAGAATCACCGGAATGGCCAAGACGCAGAAGAAGCCCGCGGAGGATCCGGGCTTCGAGCGCGCGCCCGTGGACGTCGCGCCGCCGGCCGCCGCGCCCGCCGGGCCGGCCGACGCACTCGATACCCACGAGCGCGAGCTCCTGGGCGACCTCCTGGCGGTGATCGAGGAGCACGCCGACGAGGCCGTGGAGAAGGTCGACCGCGAGCGAGTCCAGCGCGCGTTCGTGTTCGCCTGCGAGCGCCACGCCGACCAGCGCCGGCGCTCGGGCGAGGACTTCATCACCCACCCGGTGGGCGTCGCGAAGATCTGCGCCGGGATGCGCCTCGACACCGAGACGCTGTGCGCGGCCCTGCTGCACGACACGGTCGAGGACACGAGCGCCTCGCTCGACGAGGTGCGAGAGGAGTTCGGCGAGAGCGTCTGCGATCTGGTCGACGGCGTCACGAAGCTCACCGGCATCACGTTCCAGAGCCGCGACGACCGCCAGGCCGAGAACTACCGCAAGATGATGGTCGCGATGGCCCGCGACATCAGGGTCATCCTGATCAAGCTCGCCGACCGCCTCCACAACATGCGCACACTCGATGCGATGCCGAAGCCCAAGCAGCAGGAGAAGGCGAAGGAGACGATCGAGATCTTCGCGCCGCTCGCCCACCGGCTCGGCATCCACGCGATCAAGTGGGAGCTCGAGGACCTCGCCTTCGCGACGCTTCACCCGCGCAAGTACAAGGAGATCAAGGGCCTCGTCTCCCAGCAGCGCGACGAGCGCGAGGACTACGTGCTGCGCGCCGCGCGCCACCTCGAGCAGGAGCTCGGCGAGGTGGGCATCGACGCAGACATCTCGGGCCGCGCGAAGCACTTCTATTCGATCTATTCGAAGATGACCAAGAAGGGCCGCGAGTTCAACGAGATCTACGACCTCACGGCCATGCGCGTGCTCGTTGGCTCGGTGAAGGACTGCTACGGCGCGATCGGCGTGATCCACTCGCTCTGGAAGCCGCTGCCCGGACGCTTCAAGGACTGGGTCGCGATGCCCAAGTTCAACATGTACCAGGCCCTGCACACGACCGTGATCGGGCCCGAGGGGCGCCCGCTCGAGATCCAGATCCGCACCCGCGAGATGCACGACACCGCCGAGTACGGCATCGCCGCCCACTGGATCTACAAGGACGGCGAGCCGGCCAAGCAGCCCGCCGACCGCGTGAAGTGGCTCGAGTCGCTGCTCGACTGGCAGAAGGAGCTGAACGATCCACAGGAGTTCGTCGAGAGCCTCAAGGTCGACCTCTTCGAGGACGAGGTGTTCGTGTTCACGCCCAAGGGCGAGGTGAAGTCACTCGCCGCCGGCGCCACGCCGCTCGACTTCGCCTACGACGTGCACACCGACGTCGGGCACCGCTGCGTGGGCGCCAAGGTGAACGGCAAGATCGTGCCGCTGCACTACGAGCTGAAGTCCGGCGACATCGTCGAGGTGCTCACCTCCAAGAAGGAGCGGGGCCCGAGCCGCGACTGGCTCGCGCTCGCGAAGACCACCCGCGCCCAGTCGAAGATCCGCGCCTGGTTCAAGCGCGAACGTCGCGACGACTCCGAGAAGACGGGCCGCGACATCCTCCAGGAGAACCTGAAGCGCCAGGGCCTGCCGGCGCAGAAGATCACCGGCTCGCCGCTGCTCGCCGACGTGATCCGCGAGATGGGCTTCAAGAAGGCCGAAGACTTCTACGTCGCGCTCGGCCAGGCGAAGATCTCCGCGAAGGTCGTAACGGGCAAGATCATGTCGCGGCTCAAGCAGGGCGAGGCCGCGGTCGAGGAGGCCGGCAGCGCCGATCAGCTCGCGCGCGGCAAGGAGAAGCCGGCCAAGACCACCAGCTCCTCTTCGAGCTACGGCATCAAGGTCGAGGGCATCGACGACGTGATGCTGCGCATCGCCAAGTGCTGCCGCCCGGTGACCGGCGACCCGATCGTCGGCTACATCTCACTCGGCAAGGGCATCACGATCCACCACTCGGACTGTTCAAACGTCCAGGCGCTCATGAAGTCCCCCGAGCGCTTCACGAAGGTCGCCTGGGAGGGCGACGCCGACACCTCGTTGCGAGTCGAGCTCCAGGTGGACGCGTGGGACCGCCATCGCCTGCTCGAGGACCTCTCGCGCACGTTCTCGGAGTCCGGCATCAACATCCTCGAGGCACGCTGCACGGTGGTCCACCCGATGGTGAAGAACCGCTTCGTGGTGGAGGTGGGGGACACCCAGGCCCTGAAGAACTGCGTCCACAGGCTGCGCCAGGTCGACGCCGTGTTCGACGCCTACAGGATCACGCCGAACGGATAGCGCTGGCCGGGTCCTACGAGCGCGGCAGGACGCCGAGGTCCCGCAGGAGCGCAAGCGTGCCGGCCTTCGGCGCGCCGGTCGCGTCGAGCAGCCCGTAGCGCGGGTCGGCCGGCCCTGCGGCGGGCGCGCTCGCCGGAGCGTCCTTGAAGCGATGGGCGAGCATCGCACGGATGCCCGGCTGGGCGCGCAGCTCCATGAAGGCGCTCCGGAGCAACTGAGCCTGCTGGGAATCGCCCGCGCGGGCGCCCGGGATGCCCGCCTCAGTGACCCAGATTCGGCGTGCCCGGCGCCGCGGCTCGGCGGCGGCCGCGGTCCTGCGGATCTCGTCGAGCTGCCGGCGAAGTGAGGGAAAGAGGTTGCGGGGCTCGGGGTAGAGATGCACGGAAAGGTCGTCGAAGCATGCCCCGAGGCCCGCTCGCATGGCGCCTTTCAGAAACGACGCCTGCCCCATGATGTGGGCGCTCGAGCGCCTACGCGGGGCGAGCGCCGGAGCGATCACGGTCAGGCCGGGAGCAGCGCTCTTGACGGCCCTGTAGGCGGAGCAGGCGAGCCGGCTGTAGCCCGCCGGGTCCGGACCGGTCGTCCAGAAGGTGTCGAAGTTCGGCTCGTTCCAGAGCTCGATGGCGGCCATGTCCGGATAGCGCTGGGCGGCAGCGGCGGCGAATCTGGCGTAGGCCTGGTTGAACCGAGGATCCGGCGGCGTGAACCGCGGGTCATTCGTGCACGGCGTGGATGGCCGTGCCCAGCAAGGGCTGCCCAGGGCCACGAAGAGCGGCCTGACGCCGGCGTCGCGGAACTCCGCGTGGACCCGGTCGAACCTGGCCCAGTCGTACTGGCCCGGCGCGCGTTCGATCTCCCCCCAGTAGAGGCCCTGGCGGTTGACCTCCGCGCCGAGGGCGGCGCTGTGCGCGGCGAGGCCCGCGCGAGCGTGCCAGTCCTCGTTGAAGCCGAACGCCGGCGCTGCGGACGCGGTGCCGGTCGCGGTTGCGAGTACGGTCAGGACGAGGGCGGCCAGAGCCCTCCAGGTGTGGGGGTTGAACATGGGCTGTTATTCGGAGTGAGCAGTCCGGTGCGAGTCCTCGGGCAGGAGGGTGAGCCGCTCTTACGGTTGCTTGGAACAACCTCGCCAAGCCTTACACTTTGCCGCAGCTATACGGCGGAAAGATGGACGGAAGTACTAGTGGCCGCGTGCCAGCGCAACGACCGGCACAGTTCTGATGAGCAGCTTGAGGTCGTACCAGAGCGACCAGGCCCAAGCGCCCGGCGGCGGTAGCCTGCCGCAGATGGCTCATCAGCCGATCCGCGTCGCGATTCTCGCGCCGTGTTACTTCCCGGAGGTACACCGGGGCGGCGAGCGGATAATCGCCGACTTGGCCGACGGGCTCTTGAAGGGCGGCTACGCCCCCGAGGTGATCACCTCGCATCCGGGTAGGCGCGATCAAGGCCGTGTCGACGGCGTCCGCGTGATCCGTAACCGGAGACTTCCCGACCTTGGGCTAGCTGACGTGCCTCAACACGTTCCGAACGAACTGAAGTAGGTCCGGGCCTGCCGAGAGGCTGTGGGTGTCAAAGCTCACTACCGCTCGGAGGCCCGGATGGAACACCGTAATGCCCCGCTCACCCGGACA
>JACCYP010000264.1 GCA_013696425.1 Thermoleophilaceae bacterium | reverse complement strand
CCGTGCTGCCACCCGACGTCGTCGTGCTGGCGAGCGAGCAGGCGGCGGAGGGGTTCGACGCCCGCGCCGATGCGCGCAGCCGCACCTACCGCTACCGCGTGTGGACTGCGCGCGAGCCGAGCGTGTGGGAGCACGGGCGGGCCCTGCACTGGCGCCGCCCGATCGATCGCGCGGCGCTCGACACCTGCGCCCGCGCACTCCTCGGAACCCACGACTTCACCGCCTTCACCCCCACCCAGACCGATCACGTGCGCTTCTCGCGCGACGTGTTCCGTGCAGAGTGGAGTCAAGCGGGCGAGCACGCACTCGAGTTCTGGATTACCGCGGACACCTTCATGCGGCACATGGTCCGCACACTCGTGGGCACGATGCTCGGCGCCTCCTCGCCCGAGCGCTTCGCGGCACTGCTCGAGGGGCGCCCGCGCACCGAGGCGGGGGAGACCGCGCCGGCTCATGGCCTGTACCTGGAGAGTGTCGGCTACTGAGGGCTAGAGCCGCCGCTCGATCGCCTCGGCCAGCTTCGAAGCCGTGCGCGGCTCCGCCGAGAGGAAAAGCGACGGCTCGACCAGCTCAACCTCGATCAGCCGGCCGGCGATCAGGTCCACGCGCGCGTAGAGCGTCTCGCCGACCTGGGCCATCACGCGCTCGCCGGTCTCGATCTCCTCGGCGGTCGCGGTCGCGGGGTGCACTGACCCGCCCCACTCCTCCTGAATCCGGAACTCGCCCTCCGCGGCGGTCTTCCGCGCGGCGTGCTCGAAGCGCCCGTCGATGAACATGAGCGATAGCTCCCCGTTTTCGAGCACGTCCTCCATGAACGGCTGGAGCATCACCTCGCTTGCGGCGGCGAGCGCGGTTATCTGCTCGTCCGTGGGATCGAGGATCGCCTTGCGCCCGCCGAGGTCCACGGCGGCCTTGGCCACCATGCGCTCCCACGGCCGCCGGGCCGCCGCGCCGCGCTCGAGCCAGATCGTGTCGATCTTCGGCACGTCGAGCTCCTGCAGGTAGCGCTTGTCCAGGTTCCAGCGCACGGTCGCGGGCCGGTTCCAGAGCTCGGTGGCGGCGCCCGTCCGGTCGACCCAGGCGAGAAAGCCCTCCGGGTCCCGGTCGTAGTCCCAGGGGGAGCGGATCACGACCATGTCGAAGCTGCCCCAGTCCGCGCCGGGGTCGGTCCAGACGACCGATTCCGGCTCGATGTCCCGGGCCCGCAGCGGCTCGACAAGCAGGAGATCGTCGGGGACGCCCGCGGTCAGCTCGGCCGAGGTAGCGAGTGCGATGCGCTTCACGAGAGGAACTTCTCGACGGCCGGTCCGGTGTCCTCGGGGCGGGTGTAGAAGAGGCCGTTGGCGGCGCCCTCGACCAGCACGAGGCGGCAGTCGGGGAAGGCGGCGGCGAGGGTCTCCGCTTCCTCGGAGGGCACGACGATGTCGCCGGTCCCCGCCACCAGCAGGACGGGGCAGCGCACCTGTGCCGCCTCCTCGAGAGACACGGCCCCCGCGAACGCCTCGAGCTGTGCGCCGATCACCTCGCCGCTCGTTGACCCCGCCAGCCAGCCCACGGCGAACTTGCGCTGCTCTGGAGTGGCGTCCGGGATGCCCGCCTCGATGAAAGCCTGAGGGGCGATTGTGTCGCCCCCCGTGCGTGCGAGCTCCACGAACGCAAGCGCCACGCCGTAGTCCATCTGCTCGGCGCGGGCGCCCAGCAGCGGTGTGCCGAGCATCACGACCTTCTCGACGCGCTCCGGGACCCTCAGCGCTAGCTGGACCGCGAGCGCGCTGCCGCGCGCCCACCCGCCCGCGACGAACCGCTCGACGCCCAGGTGCTCGAGCAGCTCGAGGGCGTCGTCGAGCTGGCGATCGAGCCCGTAGCTGCGCTCCTGCGGTGTGGGGCGCGCGGACGATCCGCTGCCGATGTGATCGAACGCGATCAGCCGCCTGCGGGTGGCGAACGGGGCCATGACCGCTCCGCTGCTCTCGATCGCTGTGATCACGCCGGGCATCACCAGGAGGGGCGGATTTCCCTCGCCCAGCTCTTCGTAGTAGAGGCTGTAGCCGTCGCTCGTGTCGAATCGGGGCACGGGGCGGCGACAATATCCTCAGGGACGTGAAGGTTCTCCTCACAAACGACGACGGCATCCAGGCCCACGGCCTGAACGAGCTGCGCAGGGCGCTGCTCGAGGTCCCGGACATCGAGCTTGCGGTGATCGCGCCCGACTCGAACCGCAGCGCCACCGCCCGCTCGATCACCACGCGGCGCCCGCTGTGGGTCGAGGAGATCGAGTTCGCCGACGGCACCAGCGGGTTCGCGACCGACGGCACCCCGGTCGACTGCGTGCGCTTCGCGGCGCTCGGTCTCGTCGAGTTCGAGCCCGAGCTGATCGTCTCCGGCATCAACCACGGGGCGAACCTGGGCGACGACATCACCTACTCCGGCACAGTCGCAGCGGCCCTCGAGGGAGTCGTTCTCGGGGTCCCCGCGATCGCCGTCTCCCAGCAGTCGGTGAAAAAGGAGATGGACTTCCGCCTCGGCCGCGAGTTCGACTTCGCAGAGGCGGCGGCATTCACCGCGCGCGTGGTCGAGGAGCTCGAGGACGTGCCCTTGCCGGAGGGCACGCTCCTCAACGTGAACGTGCCCGCCGGCGACGCCAAGGGCGCGCGCGTGTGCAAGCTCGGCAAGCGGATCTACCGCGACACCCTCCACCTCGACGAGGAGGACGGCGCGCGCAAGCGCTACCGCATCTACGGCGACGACCCGACCTACCGCGAGGAGGACGGCACCGACTTCGCCGCGATCGCCGATGGCTACGTCGCCGTCACGCCGCTGCACTTCGACCTCACCCACCAGAGCGGTATGGAGGCCCTCGAAGGCTTCGACATCGGCCGGCTCCTGCGACCGGCCGCGCGCGAGATTGAGTAGCTCTCCCGCACAACGGGCGGAGGAGCTGCGCCAGGAGCTCGCCCACCACAACCACCGCTACTACGTGCTCGACGACCCGGACATGGGCGACGACGCCTACGACGCGCTCATCGACGAGCTGCGCACGATCGAGGCCGACAACCCCGACCTCGTCACGCCAGACTCGCCGACGCAGAAGGTGGGTGCCCAGCCGCTCGCGAGGTTCGCGCCTGTCGAGCACCTGCAGCCGATGCTCTCGCTCGGCAACGTGCGCGACGAGGAGGAGCTGCGCGCGTGGGAGGCCCGAGCGCGGCGCCTGCTCGAGAAGCAGGGAGTGGAGGAGGCGGAGCTCGAGTACGTCTCTGAGCCGAAGGTGGACGGCCTCGCCATCTCACTCCTCTACGAGAACGGCGCGCTCGTGCGTGGCGCCACCCGTGGCGACGGCACGACCGGGGAGGACGTCTCGCACAACCTCCGCACGATCCCCGACATCCCGAAGCGGATCGACGATGCCCCGGCGCTCATCGAGATCCGCGGCGAGGCCTACCTCGGCCTTGCGGACTTCGCGAAGGTCAACGAGCTGAGAGCCGAGGCCGGTGAGCCGACGTTCGCGAACCCGCGCAACTCGGCCGCCGGGTCGATCCGCCAGCTCGACCCCGAGCTCGCCAGGAAACGGCCGCTCTCGATGTGGGCCTACGGCATCGGCCGCACTGACGGGATCGACTTTGAGAGCCACGCCGACGAGCTGCAGTGGATGCGCGATCGCGGCTTCAAGGTCACGCCCGACGCGGAGACCCACGCCGGCGTCGAGTCCGTGGTGGCCCGCTGCCAGTGGTGGGAGGGGCGCCGTGACGAGCTCGACTTCGAGATCGACGGCGTGGTGGTGAAGGTCAACGACCTCGACCTCCAGCGCGACCTCGGGGTGGTGGGCCGCGAGCCGCGCGGCGCGATCGCGTGGAAGTTCGCTCCCTCTACCGCAACCACCACCCTGAACGGGGTGATGTGGAACGTCGGGCGCACGGGCCACCTGGTGCCGTTCGCGTCGCTCGAGCCGGTGCAGGTGTCGGGCGTCACCGTGAAGCTCGCGACGCTGCACAACGAGGAGGACCTGCTGCGCAAGGACGTACGCGACGGCGACGAGGTGATCGTCATGCGCGCGGGCGACGTGATCCCGCAGGTGGTCTCGCCCACGGCCAAGGCGCAGCGGCGGCGCAAGCGCTCAGAGCCGCCGCGGCCGCCTGATAAGTGCCCCTCGTGCGGGACGCCGACGGTGAAGCCGGAGGGCGGCGTGTGGACGATCTGCCCGAATCGCGCAGGCTGCCCGGGCCAGGTTTTCCAGCACGTGAAGCACTTCGTCTCGCGGGGGGCGATGGACATCGAGGGGCTCGGCGAGGAGAACGCGATGCGGTTCCTGCGCGAGGGGCTGATCGCGGATGTGGGGGATATCTATTCGCTTTCCGTCGATCGGCTCATGGAACTCGACCGCTTCGGTCAGCTCTCTGCGGAGAACCTGGTGCGCAACGTGGGGGCGTCGAGGGAGCAACCCTTCTCGCGTGTGTTGTTCGGCCTGGGTATCCCTGGGATCGGGTTCGTCAATGCGAAGGCGCTTGCCACGAAGTTCCGCTCGATCGACGCTCTGGTGGCCGCCTCGCCGGAGGAGGTCGTGGAGACGCCGGGAATCGGCCCGGTCCTGGCGGAGCAGCTGGTGGAGTCCCTGTCGGAGGACCGGATGCGCGAGCTGATCGAGAAGCTGCGCGGGCACGGGCTGAAGCTCGAGGAGGACGGCCCTGCTCCGGCGGCCGACGGGCCGCTGCTCGACAAGACCTTCGTGCTCACCGGAACGCTGCCCAATCTCACGCGAGACGAGGCCACAGAGCGGATCGAGGCCGCCGGCGGGCGCGTGACCAGCTCGGTGTCGAAGAAGACCGACTACGT
>JACCYP010000239.1 GCA_013696425.1 Thermoleophilaceae bacterium | reverse complement strand
TGCCAGCTGGGCAGCCACCTACGCTTGTCATGCATCCGGGCTCTCCTATCTGTGTTCGCGAAACCACAGCTTCGGGAGTAGCCCGGATGCCTATTCAGGTGTTCGGAAGGTGTTGAGGCGGGTCACCAAGAGCGGGCTAGAGCCAGCCGCGGCGGCGGAAGTACGACAGCATCGACTGTCCTCGAGCGCCTCGACGACCTCCTTGTAGTTCTCGAGCACGTCCCAGATGCGCTCGGAGGCGTCGACGATGTCGTCGAAGTAGATGTCCATGTCGTCGGCGAGGTAACGCTGCTTGGTGCGCTCGAGGTCGCGCAGCACCGAGCGCTGCGGGCGGATGATCTTGCGGAAGTTGATCACCTCCTGCTTCACGTTCGAGATCTCGCGGACGATCTCGGCGGAGCGGCCCTCGAAGATGTCCTCCTCGACCCGGTCGAGCTTGTTGCCCATCTTCGCGAGCATCGGGAAGCAGTAGTCGAAGGAGTCGTCGACGATCGTGTAGAGCAGGTAGCCCGCGCCCTTGGAGAACACGACCTTCGGCCGCTGGTTGCGGGAGGCGACGTCCTCGTAGTCGAGCGGGTGGAAGTCGAAGCGTTCCTCGAGCCACGCGCGCTCGGCGGCGCCGGGGCGCTCGATGTTGATCCAGCGCAGACCCTCGTGCTCGAGTACCTCTACGCGCGGTTCAGCGGGTCCGGCGGGAGCTGCGGCCGGGGGCGCACCGGCGCGCGAGCGCCTCAGACGGGGCTTTGGAAGGTTCGGCATGGCGTCTGAGTGGGTCGTCGAGCATCGATTGCGTCCTCGCTACTGATTCTAGCCCCGTGCCCGAGGGCCTCCCGGGTTCAGCCAACGGCGTCGATCCGCCATTTTCCGTCGGTCTCGGTGAGGTTGAAGGTCAGCCGGCTGGGATTGCCGTTGGTCTCGATCTGGGTCGAGACGCTGATCACGTCCCCGGTGCGCACGGTCTTGTCGATCTGCCGCAACACGATCTCGACCGAATCCCTGGACCCGAACTTGTCGAGCTGGCGCAGGCAGCGCCGCTGACCTCGCTCGCCGGAGGACCGGATGGTGTCCCTGATGAACTTCTCCGAGTAGAGCTCGCTGCAGATCTTCGGGTCGCGGTCGTTGAATGCGGCGACCCAGTCGCGCACGGTCTTCTCCGCGTCGTCCTCGGGCGTGCTTCCGCAGCCGGAGAGGGCGGCGCACACGAGCACGGCGATGAAGGCGATCCGGCGCATTGGGGATGTTCTAGCGGAGCAGCTCTCGATACAGCCGCTCGTAGGCCTCCGCGCTGCGCTCGCGGCTGAGGTCGCCCGCCCGCGCCCGGCATGCGCTGGCGGTGCCCGGGTCCTCGGCGAGCGCGAGCGCCTCGAGCAGCGCCTGCGCGAGCGGCTCCGGCCCCTCGCCGCCGAACAGGCGCCCGATCTCCGGGCGGTCGACCACCTCGGGGATGGCTCCGTGGTCGGTGCCCACGGCCGGCGTGCCGCACGCCAGCGCCTCGGCCAGCACGAGGCCGAATGCGTCGGAGACCGAGGGCAGCGCCGAGACCCAGGCGCTCGAGTAGGCGCGGGCGAGGGTCGCGTCGTCGAGCGGGTGGTCGCGCAGCTCGACTCCGGGCTGGGAGAGCGCGTGGGCGAGAGCGGGATCGGCGGGGCGGTCGAGCACGAGCGTCGCGTCCGGGCGGCTGCGCCGCACGAGCGCGAGTGCCTCCACCAGCAGCCCGACCCGCTTGCGCGGCTCCTCCGCCGCCGCGGCGCAGTAGATCGTCGGCGCCTCCGAGCGCTCGACGCAGGGGCGGAAGGTGGAGAGGTCGATTCCCGGAGGGATCACGCGTGGCTCGATGCCGAACCAGCGCCGGAACCCGTCAGCCGCCGTCTCGCTGATGGCCACGACCGCGCCCGCACGGGCGCAGGCGCGCTGGAAGAGCTCCACCCGCATCCGCCGGTTCGACATCCCGAGCCGGTGCGGGATGCCGAGGTAGGTCATCAGCCAGGGCCCGCCGCCGCGTTCGCTCCAGCGCTGGGCGGCGAGGGCGTCGGTGGGGTAGAAGGCATGGGCGATGTCGGGCTCTCCCCGGCGCAGGGCGAGGTAGGAGAAGGGCACGTGGGCGAGATGGTCCTCGTAGCGGCGCCGGGCAAGGCGGCGGGAGGGAAGGCGGGGCACCCGCTCGATCTCCATGCCGAACTCCCGCCCGCGGCGGTACCCGCCGCTGTGGCTGGTGATCAAGGCGGGGTCGTGGCCGCGGGCATCGAGCCCCATCGCCAGGTCGTACACCAGCCGTTCGCCACCGCGCCGCACCTCGGGCCAGAAGCATGGGGCGAGCAGCGCGACCCGCATCCGCGCCGCGCTCACAGCATCGGGGAGCGGTAGCGGATGCTGCCGCGCGCGAAGCCGGCGAACTCGACAAGCGTGAGCAGCACACGCCCCGGCAGCTCGAAGAACGCGCGTGCGAGGCCGCGCGGCCCGCGCCCGTAGCTCGGCAGGCGCTGCCACAGGAAGGGGAGGCAGAGCAGCAGCCAGCGCCGCCGCCGCTTGGCGAGCAGCACGCCCGCGAGCGCCGGCGGCAGGAGCGCGTGGTCGAGGTTCCAGAACATGCCCAGCGTGAACTGCCGCCGCAGCTCCGGATTGCGCTTCACGGCGAGCGCCACGTGCTGCCAGCGCCAGCCGCCCGCGATCCGCGCACACCAGCCGCGCGCCTCGATCGCGTGGAAGGTGAGCATCTCCGGCGCGCCCACGTAGTCCGCGCCGGACCGGCGGGCGCGGAAGGCCAGATCGGTGTCCTCGCCCGCGGCGACCGGCGGCCCCTCCCAGAAGCCGCCGACGCTCTCGAGCACGGCGCGCGGGTAGAGGATGTTGCAGGTCTCGGCCCAGGGGCCGGGGGGATCGATCGTCTGGGAGTGCACGTCGGGTCCGGCGTAGAGCAGGTCGCCCTCGTCGGGGTCGGGGCGAGTGGCGCCCTGCACGATCGCGCCCGGATGGCGGTGCGCGGCGGCCAGTGCGCGCTCGATCCAGTCGGCCGGAGGG
>JACCYP010000238.1 GCA_013696425.1 Thermoleophilaceae bacterium | reverse complement strand
TGCCAGCTGGGCAGCCACCTACGCTTGTCATGCATCCGGGCTCTCCTATCTGTGTTCGCGAAACCACAGCTTCGGGAGTAGCCCGGATGCCTATTCAGGTGTTCGGAAGGTGTTGAGGCGGGTCACCTAGATCCGGAGCCGGACGCGGCTCAGGCCGCTTCGAACCGAATCACTCCGTCTTCCTCACGCTCCACGGCGCGCCCGTCGTTGAGCAGCAGGTCGGTGTGGCCGACCACCTCGGAGAGCGTCAAGTAGGCCTGGGTCACGGAGATGTTGCCCCACAGCGCCTGCGCGATCTCGTATGCGGTGCGCGGGCGATCGGAAATCAGCGCGTGGATCTTCGCTGCACGGCGCTCGTGCATCGTGAAGCGCTGGTCGATCAACTCGCGGTGGTCGGTGATCGGGTCCCCGTGACCGGGAAGCACGAGGTCGAGATCCATCTCCCGCGTGCGGCGCAGCGACTCGAGGTACATCACGAGCGATTGCGGCCGCTCCTGCGACCCCGGCATGCGCGTGATCAACGGGTTCGAGGAGATGTGCTTGATCAGGTGGTCGGCCGCGAGCAGCATCCTGCGCTCGGAGTCGAGGAAGACCGTGTCCGAGGGCGAGTGGCCGGGACGGAAGCCGACCTCGAGCTTGCGGTTGCCGAAGTCGATCACGTCGCCCTCGCGCAGCACGCGGTCGACCTCCACACGGGCGCCCCAGCCGCGGAACGCGCGCGAGACCGACTCCAGCGCGCGCACGATGTCCTCGGGGATGCCGTTGCGCAGCATGATCGAGGCCGCGAACGCATCGTCCTCCGCGGCGGCGTCGCTGTAGCGGGAGATGAACGGCACCGCGGCCTCGATGGCCGCCACCTCGGCGCCGGAGTGCGAGGCGACGATGTCCACCAGCCCGATGTGGTCGATGTGCTGGTGGGTCACGAGGATGAGCTCGATGTCCTCGATGGCGTGGCCGAGCCCGGCGAGGCCGCGCTGGAGCTCGTCGAGCGCCTTGCCGGAGTTCGGCCCCGAGTCGACCAGCGTCAGCGGCGAGTCCTCGATCAGGTAGGTGTTCACCCGCCCGACGGCGAACGGCGTCGGGATCGAGAGCCGGTGGATGCCGGCCGCTGCCGCGTCGTCGAAGCTCAAGCGCGGATCAGCGCGAGCACTTCGTCCCGCCGGCGCTCCATGTCCTCGGCCGAGACGAGCGACTCCAGGTTGAGCCGCAACAGGGGCTCGGTGTTCGAGGGGCGCACGTTCATGTGCCAGTCCTCGTAGTCGATCGAGACCCCGTCGAGCCACGAGATCCCTCCGTCGGAGTAGGCCGCCTCGATCTCCTTCATCTTGGCCTCCTGGTCGACGACCTCGGAGTTGATCTCGCCTGAGATGAAGTACTTCGCCCGCAGCGGGGCGAGCAGCTCGGAGAGGCGCTTGCCCTTCTTCGAGAGCAGCTCGAGGATCAGCAGCGCGGGGATCGTGCCGGAGTCGGCGCAGTAGAAGTCGCGGAAGTAGTAGTGGCCGGAGACCTCGCCGCCGTAGGCAGCGCCCTCCTCGCGCATCCGCGTCTTGAAGAACGCGTGGCCGACGCGGTTCACGTGCGCCGTGCCGCCGGCCGCAGCCACGATGTCCGGCACCGCGCGGGAGGCGCGGACGTCGTAGAGGATGCTCGCGCCGGGCTCCTTCTCGAGCACGGCCTCGGCCATAAGCGCGGTGAGGAAGTCGCCGTCCACGAACTCGCCGGTGTCGTCGATGAAGAAGCAGCGGTCGGCGTCGCCGTCCCACGCGATGCCGAGCTCGGCGCCCTCGGAGAGCACCTTCTTGATGATGAAGGTGCGGTTCTCGGGCAGAAGCGGATTGGGCTCGTGGTCGGGGAAGTTCCCGTCCGGGGTCCAGTAGGTGGCCACCTGCTCGATCGGCAGGGTGTCGAGGATCGGGCCCACCATCGGCCCCGCCATGCCGTTGCCGCCGTCGAGCACGACCTTGCGCTTGGTGATCGCCCCGGGATCGACGAAGGCGAGCGCCGCCGCGCGGAACTCCTCGGCGATGTCGAGGTGCTCGTGCGTGCCGAGCGGGTCGGCCTGGGGGCCGGGGCCGGGCGCGAGGGCCTTGTCGCGCACGTCGCCGATGCCGGCGTCGCCGGAGAGGGCGATGGCCCCGCGCTTGACCATCTTCGCGCCGGTGTAGGCCTTCGGGTTGTGCGAGGCGGTGCACATGAGCCCGCCGTCGAGATCGCGCGACCCGACGGCGAAATAGAGCATCTCGGTGCCGACCTGGCCGACGTCGATCACGTCGGCGCCGGCGTCCTGCATGCCCTCGGCGTACTTGGCGGCGAGCTCGGGTGCGGTGAGGCGCATGTCCCGGCCGAGGCCGAGGCGCAGCTCGTGCGCGGGCTTGCCCTCGAGCTCGCCGATCACCTCCGCGAAGGCGTGGCCGATGCGGCGTGCCGCCCCGGCGTCGATCTGCTCGCCGTAGAGGCCGCGGACGTCGTATGCCTTGAAGATGCCTGGATCGATCGCCATTGCGCGGCGGGGACACTAGCCCCTAAAGGGCCGGCCGGTCCCGCCGATATGTCTGGCGTGAGGATCCTCGCGCTCATCGGTCTCTGTTCTTCCGTCCTGCTTGGACTCCCGGCGCTCGCCGGGGCGCAAGAGGGGGAATCGGATCGCAGTACCAACCTGCTTTCGCGGTCGTTCAGCGGCGGGTTTCCGAACGGCCCCTCCCGCAACGCCGCCGTCTCCCACGACCAGCGGACGGCCCGCCTGATCGCGTACGAGTCGGATGCGAGCGACATCGTTGCGGGCGATAGCAACGCGGGGACAGACGTGTTCGTCGTGCGCCGCGAAGGGGACACGGCCGGCCACGGCACGCCGTGGCGGCGGGGCCAGACCGAGCTCGTCTCCAGTGGGATCGGGGGAGCGCCGGCGAACGGACCCTCCTTCGCGGCCGCCCTCGACGGCGACTCGAAGCACGAGCCCCACTGCGTGGCCTTCGTTTCGGCGGCCTCGAATCTCGTTCGGGGCGACACCAACGGGAAGCCGGATGCCTTCGTGAAGGATCTGCGGACCGGGCGGCTGACCCGCGTCTCGGTGGACGCACGCGGCCGCCAGTCGCGAGGCAACACGACAGAGGTGGCCATCGACGGCGCCTGCGAGCGCGTCGCCTTCGTTTCCGACAGCGGCGACCTGGCCCTTGGCCGGACGGCGACCCCCGGCTGGGAGACGGCCCGGACGACCAAGCCGCGCGGCGGCCTCCGCCAGGTGTACGTCCGTGTGCTCGGAGGCCAGCGCCTCGACCGCGGCTTCGCGGGTCTGACATTCCTCGCTTCTGCTTCGCGCTTCGGGAAGGCGGCGAACGGAGCCTCATACGGCGCCACCTTCGCCCCCGCCGGGAAGGCCGTGGCGTTCGTCTCCGAGGCAACGAACCTGGCACCGGGGGACCGCAGCCGCGCCAGCGACGTCTACCAGCGCAGCTTCGAGCGGCGCTTCGTCCATCTCGGCAGTGGGCGCGGCGCCCAGGCACTGGACTTCGACACCCGGTTGGTCTCAGCGAGTCCGGGCGGCCGCGCGGGCAACGGGCCCTCGCGCAGCCCGTCGGTAACCGACAGCGGCCGGTTCGTGGCCTTCGAGACCGATGCCACCGATTTGCTCTCCGGGGACGCGAACGGCGTGACCGACATCGCGCGAGCGGACCTGAAGCCTCGGCGGGTCGCACAGCGGTGGGTGTCGCGCTCCGCCGCCACCGGGATCGGCAACGGCCCCTCGAGCCGGCCTGCGATCTCCGGCGCCGGTGAGTTCGTTCTTTTCGACTCCGACGCCACGAACCTGCGCCCGCGGCCGGATGCGCTCGTGGACCAGAACGGTCAGCGCGACGTGTTCCTGTGGAACGCGCCCACCGGCAACGTCTCGCTCGAGTCGAGAGATTCCGCCAACGGGCTCCTGCCGAGCGCGTCGCAGGCTCCCGCCACGAGCTCGCGCGGCAACTACGTGCCGTTCGAGTCCGCCTATCCGCTCATCGACATCCCGCTCGCGAGCATGGTCGCGCCGGAGCTTGTCTCGAACCCGTCACTGCTGGCGCCCGGGTTGATTCCGTCGCTGACCGTGCCGGGAACGCTGCCCGTCGGACTGCCGCCGGTCCCCGGCGTCAGCGCCCGCGTGGCGCGAAGCTCCGCGGGCCCCAAGGCGCGCGCGGCGGCCGAGCCGATTCCCGCGCTGCAGCAGGTCTACCTGCGCTACCTCGGACCGAAGTAGGACCAGCGGTCGAGGTCGGCTAACTTTGCCGCTTCGATGACTGGCTCCGGCACTCCCCCCACCACGATCCCGGGCAGCGACGCGCGTTCCAACGGCCTGCCCGAGGCCGCCCCGAACCCTGGGCAGCGAGTTCTGGTCGCGGGCGGCGGCGGCTACATCGGCTGCATCCTCACGCGCTGCCTGCTCGACCGCGGCTACAGGGTTCGTGTGCTTGACCGCCTCTACTGGGGCGAGGAGGTGCTCGGCCACGTGATCGACGAGATCGAGCTCGTCCAGGCCGACGTGCGCGACTTCCCCGGCTCCGCGCTCGAGGACGTGGACGCGGTGATCAACCTCTCCGGGCTCTCGAACGACCCGACGGCGGAGTACAGCCCCGAGGCCAACTGGCAGATGAATGCGGTGGCCACCGAGAACATGGCGGACGCCTGCGTCGCGCGCGGCATCGACCGCTTCGTGTTCGCCTCCTCCTGCTCGCTCTATGACGGCCTCCCGGCCGGCATGCACGACGAGCCGCCCCAATCGAGCCGCGCGGCGCCTACGCCACCTCCAAGCACTACGGCGAGCAGCACCTGCTCTCGCTGGCGGGCGATTCCTTCTGCCCGGTGTCGCTGCGCAACGGCACCGTGTACGGCTGGTCGCCGCGCATGCGCTACGACCTCGTGGTGAACACCTTCGTGAAGGACGCTCTGCTGAACGGCAAGCTCGTGCTCCACGGCGGCGGCTGGATGTGGCGGCCGTTGGTGGATGTGAACGACGTGTCCGACGCGATGATCGCCGTGATGGAAGCCCCCCGCGAGCAGGTGTGCGGCGAGGTGTTCAACGTCCTGCACTCGAACTACCAGATCCGCGAGCTTGCGCTGCTCGTGGCCGGCTCAGTGCGCCTGCTCGGGCGCGAGGTGGAGGTCGAGGAGGTCGAGGCGCCGAAGCTCGTGCGCGACTACGAGTGCTCGAACGTGAAGCTCTCCCAGACGGTCGGCTTCACGCCGCGCCGGTCGGTGGTCCAGGCGATCTCCGAGCTGCTCGAGCAGATCGACCCCAACGACCGCACCGCGCTCGCGGACCCGCGCGGCTACAACATCCGCTGGCTCGAGATGCTGAACGCCCTCACGCCGCAGTTCGAGAAGTTCCCGGCACCGCTGTGAGCGTGCTCATCACCGGAGGCCGGGGCCAGCTCGGCTCCGACCTCACCGCGCTGCTCGGCGACACCGCAGTGCCCCTCGCGCACGCGGACCTCGACATCACCGATGCCGCCGCCATCGAGTCGGCGTTCGCCGAGCACGAGCCGGCGACGGTGATCAACTGCGCCGCCTTCCACGTGGTCGATGCGATGGAGGGGGAGGAGGAGAAGGCCTACGAGGTGAACGTGAGCGCGGTGCGCGCGCTCGCCAAGGCCTCCGCCGCGCGGGGCGCGAAGTTCGTGCACTTCTCGAGCAACTACGTGTTCGAGGGTGACCGGCTCGAGCCCTACGGCGAGGATGACCTTCCAGCGCCGCGGAGCGTGTACGCGATCTCGAAGCTCGCCGGTGAGCACGCGGCGCTCGCCTACGCGCCGGGCGCGATCGTGATC
>JACCYP010000218.1 GCA_013696425.1 Thermoleophilaceae bacterium | reverse complement strand
GATCACGATCGCACCGTTCTTCGGCCGGGGCGAGACGGACCCGGTGATGCCCGGGCGCCGCAGCAGGGCGCCGAGCCAGCTCGCGCTGGCCGCGGGCTTCGCCGACCGCGAGGAAACCGCGTTGAAGGTGGCCCATGTGTCATACCAGCCGAGCCTCGCCTTCAGGTCGGCGCCGGTAACGCGGGTCTTCCCGCGCGAGCCGACCACGTCGGCCGACACGATCCGGGGTGAGCGGCCGCGCTTGACGACCTTCACCTCGCGGAAGCTGCCCTTCACCCAGCCGCCCAATTTCGCGCCTAGCGACGACCGCGTGTAGGTGAACTTCCACCGGTGGCGCGGCGAGCCCGAGTCGTAGGGATCGTCGACGCTCGTGAGGTAGGGCGCGGGCTTCCCGCCGTAGAAGACGTTCTCCACGTTCTCGGTCTTCCCGCCGGAGGTCGAGAAGTAGTAGGTCACGGCCGGCTTGCCGTCGTAGCGGAGGATCTGCCCCGCCGTTTCCTCGACGGCGCGGTTCGTGCTCGCGACCTCGGCCGAGGCGCCCTTGTAGACCTGCGAGCGGGTGTCGGGGTACTGGTCGAAGAGGGGCCCGCCGCGGTCGGTCGCGAGCGCATAGGAGCGTGCGACCACCGCCTGGGACTTGAGCGCCTCGAGCGACCACGAGGTGGGCATCTCGCCGGGCACCACACCCTTCACGTAGTCGTCGAGTGAGAGCGAGTTCACCACCGAGATGCCGCCGAAGGTGGCCGGTGCGGCCTCGATCGCGCCGCGGTAGCGGCCGCGCCCGGGCACGTTCAGCACGCCGTCGCCGCTGTCGATCCGCAGCGGAGCCGAGAAGGTGTCGACGGTCTTGCCCTTGCCCACGAGCTTCACGCGCGAGAGGCCCGCCTTCTTCGCCGTGTAGGTCACGCGTGAATCGAGCTCGCGCCCGTTGGCCGATGCCGCACCCGACATCGACACCGAGCCCTGGCTCGAGGAGAGCAGCACGCGCACCGGGCGGTCCTCGGCGCTGCTCAGCTCGGTCCCGCGGTAGTAGTGCGCGAGGATCTCCTCATAGCCCGTGTCGCGGCGCGCGAAGCCGTACGCGCCGTATTGACTGAGGCCGATGCCGTGGCCGAATCCGGCGCCGTTGACGGTGATGCGGGACGCCCCCTGCGCAGGAGCGCTCGCCGCCGCGAGGGCGCATGCGAGCAAAGCGGTTGGAATCAGTTTCCTCATCGGTAGATTGGCTCCATGGCGGCTATCGCAGACGAGCTCTCCGGCTCACGCCGCCGGCTCGAGCTGCTTGCTCAGGCTAGCGCCGTCCTGGCCGAATCCCTCGACTACGAAGCAACCCTTCGCAACGTGGTTCGACTCGCCGTGCCGGACGTGGCCGACTGGGTATCGGTCGACCTGATCGGGGAGGTTGGACCCTGCGCAGCATCCCCGGGCACCACCGCGACCCGGTGAAGGACGCCGCTCTGCTCGAACTGCAGGCGGGCTATCCGCTGCGCTCCTCGCCGGAGTACGGCGTCGGCAAGGTGCTGGCCACGGGGAAGGGTGAGGTGATGGCGGGCGTGACGCCCGAGATGATCGAGGAGTACGGCCGCGACGAGGAGCACAAGCGCCTGCTACGGGTCGTGACGCCCCGTTCCTACATGGTCGTGCCGCTTCCGGCACGCGGCCGGACGCTCGGCACGATGGTGTTCATAGCCACCGAGCGCGAGCGGGCATACACCGCCGATGACCTGCAGGCGGCCGAGGATCTCGCCGCCCGCTGTGCGCTGGCCGTGGACAACGCGCGCCTCGTGCGCGAGACCGAGGGCTCGCTCGCCCTGCTCGACACGCTCTTCGAAACCGCCCCCATAGGCCTCGGATTCTTCGACGCCGAGCTGCGCTATCAGCGCGTGAACGACGCGCTCGCGGAGATCAACGGAGTGTCGCGCGAGGAGCACCTCGGCCGCACGCTGCCGGAGGTCCTGCCCGGCCTGGACCCGCAGGCGGTCGAGAGCTTCCGCAACGTGCTCGAGACGGGCCGTCCGCTGATCGACCAGGAGGTCACGGGCGAGACCCCGGCACAGCCGGGGCGCGAGCGCCACTGGCTTTCGAGCTTCTACCCCGTTCGCGACGAGAGCGGCGGGACGATCGGGCTGGGCTGCGTGGTCATCGAGATCACCGAGCGCAAGCGGGCGGAGGCCGAGCGCGCGCAGCTGCTCGCGCTCGAGCGCACGAGCCGCAAGGAGGCGGAGGCCGCGCAGAAGCGGCTCGCGTTCCTGGCCGAGGCGAGCGCGCTGCTCGACTCCTCGCTCGATTATGACGCGACGCTGCGCAACACCACTCGCCTCGTGGTGCCGTTCCTCGCCGACTGGTGCGTGATCGACATGCTCACCCCGGAGGGCGGCATCGAGCGCCGCGCCGTGGCCCACGCGGACCCGCGCCGCGAGGAGCTCGGCTGGGAGCTCGGCCGGCGCTACCCGCCGAAGATCCACGACGCCGCCGGGGCCGGTGCGGTGATCCGCACGGGCCGGCCGGTGCTCGCGTCCAAGCTCACCCAGGAGCGAATCGAGACGCTCGCGCCGGACCCCGACCACCTGCGCATGCTCGACGGTCTCGGCCTGCAGTCCTCGATCACCGTGGCCCTGCGTGCGCGCGGGCGCGTGATCGGCGCGCTCGCGATGGTCACGGCCGAGTCGGGCCGGGTGTTCGGGGACGAGGAGCTCTCGCTCGCCGAGGAGCTGGGAGCCCGCTGCGCCCTCGCCGCCGACAACGCGGCGCTCTACCGCGACGCGCAGCTGGCTGCCCAGCGCGAGCGTGGGGTGGCGCGGACGCTCCAGGCGAGCCTGCTGCCGCCGAGCCCGCCGGAGATACCCGGTGTCGAGGTGGCGACCCGCTACCGCCCGGCGGGCGAGGGCAACGAGGTGGGCGGCGACTTCTACGACATCTTTCCCACCCGCGGGGGATGGGCGGTGGTGATCGGCGACGTCTGCGGGAAGGGCCCTGCCGCGGCCGCGATCACCGGACTGGCGCGGCACACGGTCCGCATCGCCGCCAACTATGAGCGCGACCCCTGCAGCGTGCTGCGGGTGCTGAACGACGCACTGCTGGCCGAGCCAGACGACGGTCGCTTCATGACCGTCGCGTTCTGCCGCTTCGAGCCGACGGCAGCGGGCGCGCGGCTCACGATCTCCTGCGGCGGGCATCCACCGCCGCTCATCCTGCGCGCCGACGGGAGCGTCGAGGAGGCGGCGGCGCCGGGCACCGTGCTCGGCCTGCTCGACGGACCGCGCCTTCTCGACTCGCGTGCGGACATGGCGAGCGGCGACACGCTCATCCTCTTCACCGACGGCGTCACCGAGGCGCGTACACACTCCGGCATCCTCGGCGACCAGCGCTTCCGCCAGATGCTTGTGGCCTGTAGCGGATGCGGTGCCACGGAGCTCATCAATTCGATCGAGGAGGACCTGGTGGAGCTCCAGGACGGGGATCCCCGCGACGACATCGCGCTGATCGCGATTCGCACCCCGTGACGCTGGCCAAGAGGGCGACGTGATGTCGCCAACCCCGACGAGCGCGGGTCCGGATGACCCGCGGAGGTAATCTTGAACAGTGGCGGCGCGTAAAGCTTCGGATGTTTTCGTCGAGTGCCTCGAGGCCGAGGGCGTCGAGTACGTGTTCGGCATCCCGGGCGAGGAGACGCTCGACCTGAACGAGTCGCTGTCGAAGTCCTCGGTGGAGTTCATCCCGGTTCGCCACGAGCAGGGCGGCGCCTACATGGCGGACGTGTACGGCCGGCTGACCGGCCGCGCGGGCGTCTGCCTCGGCACGCTCGGCCCTGGCGCGTTGAACCTCGTGACCGCCGTGGCCGACGCCTACCTCGACCGCGCTCCGCTCGTGGCGCTCACCGGCCAGGGCGACCTCGAGCGGATGCACAAGGAGTCACACCAGTACATCGACGTCGTGAGCGTGATGAAGCCGATCACGAAGTGGAACGCGCGCCTGAACGACCCGAGCATCATCCCCGAGGTCGTGCGCAAGGCCTTCAAGGTCGCCGAGTCCGAGAAGCCGGGCGCCACGCACATCGAGCTGCCCGAGGACGTGATGGCCGCCGAGATCGACGCCGTGCCGCTGCCGCGGCGCAAGCCGGTGCGCCCGGAGCCGAGCGCGCGCGAGCTGCTGAAGGCCGCCGACCTCATCCGCGGCGCGATCAACCCGGTCGCGCTCGCCGGCAACGGCGTGGTGCGCGGCGGCGCTGCGCCGGCGCTGCGCGAGTTCGTCCGCGCGACAGGCATCCCCGTGGCGGAGACGTTCATGGGCAAGGGCTCGCTCGAGGTCGACGATCCGCACGGCCTCGGCGCGGTCGGCCTGCAGTCGGGCGACTACAAGATGGCCGGCTTCGAGGAGGCCGACCTCGTTCTCGCCATCGGCTGGGACCTCGTCGAGCACTCGCCCGGGCAGTGGAACCCGGAGAAGGACAAGAAGATCATCTGCATCGACTCGCTCCCCTCCGAGATCGACGAGTTCTTCATCCCGGAGGTCGAGCTGGTGGGCGACATCTACCACGTGCTCTCGCGGCTCTCGGAGGAGTGCCGGCACGTGCCGCACTCGGGCGGCTCCCAGCGCCTGCGCGAGGTGGTGCAGGGCCGCTTCGCGGCCGCCAAGGACGACGACCACTTCCCGATGCAGCCTCCCCGCGCGCTGTGGGAGATCCGCCAGGCGCTCGGTCGCAACGACATCCTCGTCTCCGACGTCGGCCTCCACAAGCTGTGGATCGGGCGGATGTTCCCCGCGTACGAGCCGAACACCGTGCTGATCGCGAACGGCCTCGCCGGGATGGGCTTCGCGCTGCCCGCCGCGATCGGGGCGAAGCTCGTGCACCCGGACCGCAACGTGGCGACCGTGAGCGGCGACGGCGGCTTCCTCATGAACTCGCAGGAGCTCGAGACGGCCATGCGCCTGAAGACCCCGATCGTGAACATCGTCTGGGAGAACGAGCAGTACGGCTCGATCGTCTGGAAGCAGGACAAGAAGTTCGGCGAGCACTTCGGCGTCGACTTCACGAACCCGGACTTCGTGAAGTTCGCCGAGTCCTTCGGGATGCCGGCGTGGCGCTGCGGCTCCGTCGAGGATTTCCCGCGCTACTTGAAGGAGGCGCTCGGCAAGGAAGTGCCGTCGCTGATCGTGCTGCCGATCGACTACTCGATCGACGTGGCCATCTCTGAAGAGCTGGGTACGGAGACGGTGGCTACGTGAGTCGTCAGTCGTCAGTCTTCAGTCTTCAGGTATGAGCTCCGAAGCGTCTGTCCTCGACGCCGTCCCAAAGCAGCTCCTCATCGGCGGGAAGTGGGTCGACGGGCAGGAGGGCACGCTCTCGGTCGAGGACCCCGCCACCGGCGAGACCATCTGCGAGGTGGCCGACGCCACGCCCGACCAGGCGACGGCCGCGCTCACGGCCGCCGCCGAGGCGCAGGCCGAGTGGCGTCACGCGGCTCCGCGCGACCGCGGCGAGGTCCTCCGCGCCGCCTGGGCGCGCGTGACCGAGCGCGCCGACGAGCTGGCGCTGCTCATGACACTCGAGATGGGCAAGTCGGTGGCCGAGTCGAAGGCGGAGATCACCTACGCCTCGGAGTTCCTGCGCTGGTACGCCGAGGAGGCGGTGCGCATCGACGGCCGCTACGCGACAGCGCCCAACGGCCAGGGGCGCCTGCTGACGATGAAGCAGCCCGTGGGCCCGTGCGTGCTCATCACGCCGTGGAACTTCCCGATGGCGATGGGCACGCGCAAGATCGGCCCGGCCATCGCGGCTGGCTGCACGATGGTCGTGAAGCCCGCGAAGCAGACGCCGCTGTCGATGCTTGCGCTCGCGAAGATCCTCCAGGAGGAGGGCCTGCCCGACGGGGTGCTGAACGTGATCACCTCGTCCTCCTCGGGCTCGGTGGTGGGGCCGCTGATCAACGACCCGCGCACGCGGAAGCTGTCGTTCACGGGTTCCACCGAGGTCGGGCGCAAGCTGATCGAGCAGAGCGCCGAGCAGGTGCTCAAGGTGTCGATGGAGCTCGGCGGCAACGCCCCGTTCCTCGTGTTCGACGACGCCGACGTGGACGACGCGGTGGAGGGCGCGATGGTGGCCAAAATGCGCAACATCGGTGAGGCCTGCACCGCCGCGAACCGGTTCCACGTCGCCGATGCGGTGGCGGAGGAGTTCGCCGAGAAGCTGGCCGCGAAGATGGGCGCGCTGAAGGTGGGCCGCGGCACCGAGGACGGCGTGGACGTCGGTCCGCTGATCGACGAGTCCCAGCGCGAGATCGTCGAGGGCCTGGTGAGCGACGCGACGGAGAAGGGCGCCAAGGTGGTGGTGGGCGGCTCGCGCGTGGACGGCGCGGGGTACTTCTTCGAACCGACGGTGCTCAGCGACGTGCCCGGCGACGCGAAGCTCCTGAAGGACGAGATCTTCGGGCCTGTCGCACCCGTGAAGGGCTTCGCCGACGAGGACGAGGCCATCGCCGCCGCGAACGACACCGAGTACGGCCTGGTGGCCTACGTATACACGCGCGACATCAAGCGCGCGCTGCGCGTCTGCGAGAAGCTCGAGACCGGCATGATCGGCCTGAACCAGGGCATGGTCTCGAACCCGGCCGCGCCCTTCGGCGGCGTGAAGCAGTCGGGCTTCGGCCGCGAGGGCGGCTACGAGGGCATCGAGGAGTACCTCGAGACGAAGTACGTCGCCGTGAATCTCTAGGGACCCCTAAAGGTCGCGCCAGGCGTGCCGATACGTGCCTCGACGGCATCCCCCTGCCAGTCGATCGGGCTTGCAACTCACTTGGGAGCTCGCCTTTCGGCCGCGGCACCCGAGCATTCTGTTTCTCCGCGCGGGTTCCGCGGCCGATTGCTTTTCTCAGCCCTTGCGGTGCTCCCACATCTGGAC
>JACCYP010000204.1 GCA_013696425.1 Thermoleophilaceae bacterium | reverse complement strand
CGGTCGACCGTGCGCGCGCCGAGCTGCGCTCGGGCTCGCGTAACCGAGTGGTGAACAACCGCAACGACCTGATCGCCCGGTACCCGTTCGTGACCGGGGTGAAGACGGGCCGCACGCGCAGGGCGGGCTACCTGCTCGTGGGGTCCGCCGAGGGCCGCGGCGCGAAGGTGGTGAGCGTCGTGATGGGCGATCCGAGCGAGGCGGCCCGCGATGCCGACTCGCTCGCGCTGCTGCGCTACGGGATCGACCAGTTCCGGCGCCGGCCCGCGGCGGTGGCCGGGCGCACCTACGCCGAGGCCGGCGTGAAGTACTTCGATCGCGACGTGCCGCTCACGGTGCCCGACGACGTCTCGCTCACGGTGCGCCGCGGCGAGCGCCCGGCGCTCGAGCCGGACGCGGTGCCCGAGCTCGAGGGCCCGATGCGTGCCGGCGAGCGCGTGGGGACCGCGCGGGTGGTCTACCGCAGGAAGACCGTCGAGCGGCTGCCACTCGTGACCGCCGCGGAGGTGCCCGAGGCGAGTGCGCCCAGGAAGCTGTTCGAGACGCTCGGTTTGCCCTTGACCTCCCTGCTGATCATGGCGATCCTCGCGGCGGGAGCTCTTGCGGTGCTGCGCGCGTGCGCGGTGCGCAAGGATGCGACCGGCAGCCGATGATCATCACCGTCACCCTCAACGCCGCGATCGACAAGACGCTCGCGGTGCCGAACTTCCGCCTCGGCCGCCGCCACCGTTCGGTGGAGCAGACCTCGATGGCGGGCGGCAAGGGCGTGAACGTGGCCCGGGCGCTCAAGGTGCTCGGCCAGCCGGTGATAGCCACGGGCGTCTCGGGTGGCCCGACCGGCACCCGCATCATCGAGCAGCTCACCGACGAGGCGATCCTCAACGACTTCGTGCGCATCCGCGAGGAGTCCCGCACCTCGACCGCGGTCGTGGATCCCACCACGGGCGAGCAGACGGAGATCAACGAACGCGGCCCGACGGTCTCTCCCGCCGAGCTCGAGCTGTTCGTGGACAAGCTGCTCTACCTCGCGAAGGGGGCCGGGATGTGCGTGTTCTCCGGGAGCCTGCCGCGCGGGGTGGATGCCGAGCTCTACTCGCACCTGATCGGTGAGCTCAAGTCGATGGGCGTCGCCGTGGTCCTCGACTCCGAGGGCGAGCCGCTGCGGATCGGCACGCGCGCCGAGCCGACGATTATCTCACCGAACGAGCTCGAGGCCGAGGAGCTCGTGGGCCACGAGTTCGCCGACGACGAGGATCGCGTCACCGGCGTGCACGAGATGGTGGAGCTCGGCGCGCAGGAGGCGATCATGACCCTGCGCACGGGCTGCCTCGCGCTGCTCGGCGACGAGCATGAGCGCACGCTCGTCTCCGCCCGCCTCGATCCCGACGAGCCGGTGTCCAAGGTGGGCTCCGGCGACGCCTTCCTCGCCGGCTACGTGGCAGCCCGCTACACCGGCCGCCCGCCCGAGGACTGCGTGCGCTTCGCGGTGGCCTGCGGCGCCGAGTCGACCAAGCATTTCGGCGCCGGCGTGCTCGACCCGCGCGAAGCCGAGCGCCTGGCCGGAGAGGTCGAGGTCTCCCACCTGCTGGCGACAGCCCGCAAATAGCGGCAATCGGCTCTTCGGAGCCGCTGATGTGCGTTGCTAGATTGGACGTTTCAGTCCGCCGTCGAACTTAAGGTTGCCGCCATGGAAGTCGAGATCGGTCGGGGTAAGAAAGGCCGTCGCGCCTACGGGTTCGACGACATCGCGATCGTGCCCTCACGGCGCACGCGCGACCCCGACGACATCGACATCGCCTGGAATCTCGGCCCCTACAGGTTCGAGATGCCGCTGCTGGCCTCGGCCATGGACGGCGTGGTGTCGCCTACAACCGCCGGCATCGTCGGCGAGCTCGGCGGCCTCGCCGTCCTGAACCTCGAGGGCATCTTCACCCGCTACGAGGATGCGGAGGAGCAGCTCGAGCGCATCTCGGGCCTTCCCAAGGATGTCGCGACGGCGGAGATGCAGCGCGTCTACGCCGAGCCCGTCAAGGAGGAGCTCATCGCGCAGCGCATCCGTGAGATCAAGGACCAAGGCGTGGTGGTGGCCGCCTCGCTCACGCCGCAGCGCGTGCGCAAGCACTACGAGACGGTGCTCGACGCCGGGCTCGACATCCTCGTCATCCAGGGCACCGTCATCTCGGCCGAGCACGTCTCCGAGCAGTCGGAGCCGCTGAACCTGAAGGAATTCATCAAGGAGGTGCCGATCCCGGTGGTGGTCGGCGGCTGTGCCTCCTACTCCACCGGCCTGCACCTCATGCGCACGGGCGCGGTGGGCGTGCTCGTGGGCGTCGGGCCCGGCGCAGCGTGCACCACCCGCGGTGTGCTCGGCATCGGCGTGCCGCAGGCAACCGCGATCGCCGACGTCCAGGCCGCCCGCTCCCAGCACATGCTGGAGACCGGCGAGTACTGCAACGTTATCGCCGACGGCGGCATGCGCAACGGCGGCGATATCTCGAAGGCCTTCGCCTGCGGAGCGGACGCCGTGATGATCGGCTCGCCGCTCGCCCGCGCCTACGAGGCGCCCGGCCGCGGCTACCACTGGGGCATGGCCACGTTCCATCCCGACCTGCCGCGCGGCGCCCGTGTGAAGACAACCCAGAACGGCTCGCTCGAGCAGATCCTGAACGGCCCCGCGCACGAGAACGACGGCACGTTCAACCTCATGGGCAGCCTGCGCACGTCGATGGCCACCTGCGGTTACGAGGACATCCCGTCCTTCCACCGCGCCGAGGTTATGGTGGCGCCGGCCCTCCAGAGTGAGGGCAAGCAGCTCCAGCGCGAGCAGGCGATCGGCATGGGTGCCACCGCCGCTGCGGCCGCTCCCTCGCGCGACGGGATCGTCGCCAGTGCGTCGAATGGCTCGACCGAGCACGAGCCGGCCGTCGTCGAGTAGTGAAAGCCGGCGCTCTAGGCCGGCGAGGAGCCCGTCCAGCAAGGACGCAGGGTCGAAGCGAGGCTGGAGCCTCGCGAGACCCGAGGACGCCGCTGGGCGATGCTCCGCAGGCGGCCCAAGAAGTCCTCGTCCTCGACTTCGGCGGGCAGTATTCACAGCTGATCGCGCGCCGCGTGCGCGAGTGCGGCGTGTTTTCCGAGCTGCTGCCGAGCGACACGCCGGTCGAGAAGATCCGCGAGCGCAACCCGCGCGGGCTGATCCTCTCCGGGGGCCCCGCGTCGGTGTACTCCGACGGCGCACCGAAACTGAACCTCGAGCTGCTCGAGCTCGGGATCCCGGTGCTCGGCATCTGATACGGGATGCAGGCGATGGTGCTCGAGCTCGGCGGGCGCGTGGAGAGCGCGCCGGTGGGCGAGTTCGGCCGCTCGCAGCTCACCGTCAAGGAGCCGGGGCGGCTGCTCGAGGGGCTGCCGGCCGAGCAGTCCTGCTGGATGAGCCACCGCGACACGGTCTACGAGGCGCCCGCGCGCTTCACGGCGCTCGCGTCCTCGAGCGAGTCGCCCGTCGCCGCGCTCGAGGACGTCGACCGCGGCCTCTACGGCATCCAGTTCCACCCCGAGGTCGTGCACACGCCCTACGGGCAGCAGATCCTCGAGCGCTTCCTCGAGGACGTCTGCGGCTGCGACCGCTCCTGGAACGCCGCATCGGTGGCCGAGGAGCAGATCGCCCGGATCCGCGCCCAGGTGGGCGACGGGCGGGTCATCTGCGGCCTCTCCGGTGGCGTCGACTCCTCGGTGGCCGCGCTGCTCGTGCACAAGGCGGTCGGCGACCAGCTCACCTGCGTGTTTGTCGACCACGGACTGATGCGGATGAACGAGGGCGACCAGGTGGTCGCCGCCTTCCGCGATCACTTCCACGTGCCGCTCGTGGCGGTCGACGCCGAGGAGCGCTTCCTGGAGCGCCTCGCGGGTGTGACCGAGCCCGAGCGCAAGCGCAAGATCATCGGCGAGGAGTTCATACGCGTGTTCGAGGAGGAGGCCGAGAAGCTCGACAACCCCAAGTACCTCGTCCAGGGCACGCTCTACTCAGACGTGATCGAGTCGGGCGGCGGCACCGGCGCGGCGACGATCAAGTCCCACCACAACGTGGGGGGCCTGCCCGACGACCTGCGGTTCGAGCTCGTCGAGCCGTTGCGGGCGCTGTTCAAGGACGAGGCGCGCGCCCTGGGGGCCGAGCTAGGC
>JACCYP010000198.1 GCA_013696425.1 Thermoleophilaceae bacterium | reverse complement strand
GCCTTGGCTGCGCCTGCGGTACGGGCCGCCATCAGGCCGCTCTCGCTGTCGTGGCGCTCGCTCAAACGGGCACGCGGTCGCGGTCGCGGTGCGAGGCTCCGCGCTGCCGGCGAGATGCCGCCCTCGCCGCTCGCTCCGGCGCGGCGTCCGCCAATCTCCGGAACGCCAGCGCCCAGACGTAGAGCAGGACCATCAACACGAACGCGACGAACAGCGTCGCGCCGTTCCACAGCCACGGCGCCACCTCCTTGGCTTCGCGGCGCAGGAACTTGCCCTCGTTCTCGAACCTACGGGTGAAGCGCGGCGTGGCGGGCACCTCAGACACGGGGATTGCCGAGTCGGCGGGCAGGAAGATGGCCACCGAGGTGAGCGAGCCCCCGCGCGAGAGCCGGATGCCGCTCTTCCACGTGCCGTGCACCGGCACGGGACGGGTTGTCCGATAGAGGCCGGGGCCGATCTCGCGCAGCTCCTCGGTCTCGAGCCCGCCGCCCTGCCACGCGATCGTGCGCAGCCAGTCGGCGTCCTTCGCCGCATCGGGCGGGTCGAGCCGGAGGGTGGCGTTGACGGTGCGGTTAGGCGTCGGCGTGACCTCGTCGAGCGTGACCGTCGCGGACACGGGATCGGGCGCCGGCTCGTACAGGCCCCAGCCGATGAGCGCCGAGATGACCGCGGCGGAGGCGACGGCCCCCCGGCGCAGCCCCGGCGTGCGCGGGAAGCGCTCGACGGTCATGTGGGCGCCGAGCCACGCGCCGAGCACCGAGCCGGCGAGCGCCATGGCCATTGCCAGCAGCAGGCCCTCGGGCAGCAGTGCCGAGTTCCACGGAATTGGGTAGAGCCCGGACCACGCCCACTCGGCGGCGAGCCCCACCGTGCCGATGAAGGCGCCGCACCACAGGCCGAAGCGCAGCGCCTCCCGCGGGGAGACGCGCAGCGCCACGAGCTCAACGAGCGCGGCCTCCGCGAGGAACAGGGGGAAGATGTGGTCGGGCTGGCCGAGCACGGGCCCCACCAGCACCGAGATCACACCGCGGATGACGAGGAACGTGAGCGCCGCCCCCACGGCCGCGCCGCGCCCGAGCGACACCCGGGCCGCCACGAGCCCCAGGCCCGCCGCGGCCATGACGATCATGGGATGGAGCACGAGCTGGAACTGCGGGATGCCGAAGTCGAACTCGCCCATGAGCAGCGACAGGATGAGCAGGATCGCGCCGGGCAGCAGCAGCCACTGGATGGCGCGCGTGGGCTTCTGAAGCAGCTGGATGGGCGCCCGGATGATGCTCGCGCGACGGACCTTGTTGCGCGTGCGTAGACCCTCGATGTTGAGCATCAGGGCGCCGAGCACAGCCAGCGCCATGCCGGTGATCATGGTCACGTGGGTGGCGCTCCAGAGCGTCACGTCCTGGCCGAAGAGGCGGTGCCAGACGTCGTCGAGCGGGAAGCCGATGAGCGCCACGCCCGAGCCGCCGGCGAGCAGCACTCCACCGAGCGGGGCGCGCCAGCCCGGACCGGCCCTGATGCCGCTCGCGGGCACGCGCTCGTCGCCGAGGGCGATGGCGATGACGCCGGCCGAGAAGCCGCCGAAGATGCCGAACAGCAGGAGGTAGTGCGAGGGGTTCGCGAGGGGGCCCTCGTCGCGGCCCTGGGCCATGTGGATCGACTCATCCCACTGGAGCCCGAACAGGCACGGGATGAGCGTGGCTACCGCGATGACGCTCGGCAGGGCAGCCCAGGCGGGCATCCCGAGCGCGCGCTGGGCGAGCTTCCCGGCGTAGCCGAGCAGGCCGATGCGCCCGGAGCGGTGGCCCTGGCAGAGAACGATGAGCGCGGCGGTCAAGAACAGCGCGGCGGCCGTGACGAGCACGACCTGGTCCATGGCTGCGCCTCCGGCGGGGGGATCCTGCGCGAACGGCATGCCGACGGCCTCCTGATCGAATGTACGGAACCGTACCTACGGTGCCGTACTTTGCACGGCGGGACGCCGTGTGTCAAGCCGGGGCGGACGCGAGCGCAGGCGCAGCATCGGCACCTCAACGAAGCGGTGGAGGATGTCGGCGCCCACCAGTGTCACGGGCAACGTGATCGCCATCAGCACGGCGAACCACGTCCATGCCCCGGAGAACTCGTCCGCGACGGTCAGCGCCTTGAGCCCGACCATCCCGTGCAGGAGGTAGATCGGGTAGGCGCGCGCGCCGACCCACTGCATCGCGCGGTTGTCGAGCACCCGCGGCGAGGGCAGCCGCGCCCACTCGAGCACGAGCGGCGCGCCCAAGAGGCCGCCGGAGACCATGCACGTGAACGCCGCCCGCCAGAAGAGGCGCTCCTGGACCACCGACGCGTAGCAGACGAACCCGACCACGGCCACGCCGAGAAGACACGCTGCGATGAGCTTCGCCCGAGCCGGAGTGAGCCGCGCCGGCAGCCACTGCTCGAGGGCCGCGAGGACGAGGCCCGGCACGAAGAGGCACAGCGCCGCCGGGAGCGTCCGCTGGTAGGGGAACGAGTCCGGTCCGGTGATGCGCCAGCCGATGCTCAGGATGAACACCAGCGCGAGCGCGCCGAGCACGAGGCCCACCTTGCGCCCGCCGCCGCGCCCGAGGACGGCGAACAGTGCCAGCGCGAACAGCGGGAGGAAGGCGTAGAACTGGATTTCGGTGTCGAGCGTCCACGCCTGCCCGATCGTTCCCTCGAACTCGCCGCCGACGTACTGCTGGACGAACAGCGGCACGGCGAGGATCTGCCAGAGCGAGCTGCCGCGGGTCCCGAACACGAGCAGCGTGATCACCACCACGACCCAAAAGACCGGGATGATCCGCAGGGCCCGGTTGCGGGCGTAGGACGCGATCCGCGGCTGGTGCTCACCGTTCACCCAGGCACGGATCACCGGCCGGAAGAGCAGGTAGCCGGAGAGCGCGAAGAAGAGGTACACGCCCACCTCCAGGTGCATGATCACCCGGCCGATCACCGGCCCGAGGCCCTCGTCGAAGGCCTCGTAGCCGCCGCTGCCGTAGTTGCCGAGCACCGAGCCGAGGCCGAGGTGGAAGACGATCAGCGCGAGGGCGGCCACCCCGCGCAGCGGGTCTCCGGCCGTGAACCGGCCTCCTTCGGCAACACCCCTACCTCCCATCGGGAGAGCGTACGCCGACTACAGCTTGAAGCGGCGGGAGCCCTTGGAGCCGTCCGCCAGCGTGATCGTGAGCGTCGCGCGGCGGCCAGTCATCTTCTGGAACCGCGCGTTCTGGCCGGGGGTCATCTTGAGCACGACTTCCCGGCCTTAGGGAAGGAGACCGTCTTCAGCTTGATGGTCTTCTTCTTGCGCAGGATCTTGCCCGTGATGGTCAGGGCCACCTTGCCCATGCATGTCTTACCGGTCGGGCACGCGGCCGTCACGCCCGCGTCGCCCGAGGGCGCAATCGAAAGCGCGCTACCGGAGATGCGGATCTCCGAGCCGGAGCCCGGACCGCCGGAGCCGCCGCTCGGGCCAGTGGACGGAGCGACGACGAACGCGCCGGGCGCCGCGGCCGCGGCGGCGTCGCCACTCGGCTCAGGCGGTGCGGGCACGACGATCGAGCGGCTCGCGGGACTGGGGTCGGAGTTGCCGGCCCGATCGACGCCGCGCACGAAGAAGGTGTGCGCGCCGGGGGCCACCGGGTCGAAGGAGGTGGGCGACGCGCAGGTGCCCCATGCGCCGCCGTCGAGCGCACACTGGAACGTCGCGTCTGTTTCGCTCGAGAAGCCCCAGGTGGCCGACGTGCCGGTGATCGCGCCGCTCGGACCCGATGTGATAGCCGTGTCGGGACCGGCGGTGTCGACCGTGGCTGCCGGCATTCCACAGCCCTGACGGCGAAGTGCTCGACGTGCCGTTGGTCAGCGCGGCGGTCTGGTGGAGTGAGGTGCATGCGCTGAATCCGCCGCCGTTCACGGCGCACTCGAAGCCGGCATCCGGATCGTCGGAGGTGAACTCGAACGTCGGCCGCGCGCCGGTGGTGTCGCCAAGCTAGGCCCCTGAGCGGCTAATGACCGTCGTACATTCGTCCGGAAAGCGCCTATACGCTCATGGGATGGCGGCTTCCCACCTGACAGCGCTGCAAGAGGAGCTGGGCTCGGCGCCTCCCAGGGGCCTCGCCGCGCTCTCCGAGGAGGAGATCGCGGAGCTGGCGGGCGCGCTGCGGGAGCGCAAGGAGGACCAGGCGCTGGCGCTCAAGCAGGCCGGCGACAAGGCGTTCGGCCAGATCCCGCGCCTCCTGCGCGGTCCCGTGAAGAAGATGGTCCTCCGCGGATGACCGCGTCGCTCGAGCAACGCAGCGAGATCCTCAAGCTCGCCCGCGTGCTGTGGGTGGAGCCCGACTCGCTCGCCTACCTCGAGAAGGTCGACGCGCGGGACGTGAAGGCGTTCCGCCTGAAGGCAGTCGACGCGCTCTTCGACGACGACGAGGGCGCGCTGAAACGCATCGCCGATACGAGCGGGCACATCCCGGGCGGCGTCGCGGCGAAGATCGGGCGCAAGGCGCTCGGCCCGGTGCTCTCGGCACGCATCACCGGGCTGCTCGAGCCCGAGGACGCGGTCGAGTTCGCGGGGCACCTCCCGCCGGAGTTCCTGGCCGACATCGCGGTCGAGCTGGATCCGCGGCGGGCCGGCGGCGTGCTCGCGGCGATGCCCACCGACTCGGTGGTCGAGGTCGCGGATGAGCTGCAGCGCCGCGGGGAGTGGGTGCCGATGGGGCGCTTCCTCGGCCACCTGCCGCTCGCCACCGTGGCCGCCGTCGTGGCGACCCTCTCCGACGAGGCGCTGCTGCAGATCGCGTTCGTGCTCGAAGACAAGAAGCAGCTCGACGACGTGATCGCCCTGCTGCCCGCGGAGCGGCATCAGTCCGTGATCCGTGCCGCGGCGGAGCACGACCTCTGGCCCGAGGCGCTCGACCTGATGGCGCATGTGAAGAAGAAGCGCCGGCGCGAGCTTGTGGCGCTCGCGGCCGCTCAGGACGAGGACCTGCTCGCATCCCTTGCCCGGAGCGTGGAGGAGAACGGCCTCGAGGCCGAGCTCACCGCGCTCATCGAGCTGCTGCCGGAGGAGGACCGTGCCGCAATCGGATCTTGACCTGGTGCGGCGGGCCTTCGCCCTCTACGGAGCCGGCGACCCGGCGATCGTCACGACGGCCCACCCGGACCTGACCGTCACGCCGCTCGCGCCCAACCTGCTCACCCGCGATCGCACGTATCGCGGTCTCGAGGAGGTGGCCGAGTGGGCACTCGGGCTCCAGCAGGCGGACTTCAAGGTGGTGCCCACCGACATCCGCGACATCGGCGGGGGGAACGTGCTCGTGCTCGGCACGATCAGCGTCGCGCACCCCGGCCGTCCAGGCGCAGCCGCGCGCGGGGCATGGCTCGTGCACGTGCGCGACGGGCTGATCACCTCGGTCGAGGCCCACCACTCCGAGGAAGAGGCACTCGCTAACGTCGAGGAGTGACCTCTGCCTGGCGCGTATGGACGGCCCTCGGGATCGTCTACGTGGTCTGGGGCTCGACCTACCTCGGCATCCGGATCGTCGTCGAGACGATGCCGCCGTTGCTCACCTCAGGCGTGCGGTTCGCGCTCGCGGGACTCGTGATGCTGGCCGCGGTGGCGCTGACGAACGGCCTGCACATCACGCGCGAGCAGGTGGTGCCGTCGCTGTTCATCGGCGGGTGCATGGTGGCCGGCGGGAACGGCATCTTGATGGTGGCCGAGCAGGACGTGCCCTCCTCGATCGCCGCGCTCATGATGGCCGCCATCCCGCTGTGGGTGATCGCGATGCGCCGGGTGGGCGGGGAGCGGATCCCATCGCTCACCCTTGCCGGGCTCGTGGTGGGCTTCGGCGGGCTCACGCTGCTGCTGCTGCCCGGCACGGACGTGGGCGGCGCGGGCGCCGCGAGCCTCCTGCTCTGCCTGTCGGCGTCGTTCTTCTGGGCGCTCGGCACCTACCGCTCGCGCGCGGCGAAACTGCCCTCGGACCCATTCGCCTCGACCGGCCTGCAGATGCTGCTGGGCGGGCTGGTATCGCTGGCGGCCGGGCTCGCGGTGGGCGAGGCCGGGGACGTCGACCCGGGCTCGTTCTCGGCGCGGTCGCTGGCGGCGTTCTCCTACCTCGTGGTGGCGGGCTCGCTGGTCGCGTTCACCGCCTATGTCTGGGTGCTCCAGAACGCTCCCGTTTCCAAGGTGGCCACCTACGCCTACGTGAACCCCGTCGTCGCCCTGTTCCTCGGATGGCTCGTCCTCTCGGAGGCCATCACCCCGCTGGTGCTGCTCGCGGCCGCCGTCGTGCTCTCCTCGGTGGCCGTGATCGTGCGGCAGGAGAGCACCGCGGCGGCCGAGAAGGCCGCGCCGGAGCTGGTGGCTTGACGCACTTCGGGAAGGGACTCATCGCAATCCTTGCCGCGCTCGCGCTACTCGGGTTCGGCGGCTGCGGGAACGAGAGGGAGTCCTCCGAGCCACCGGATCCCGCGCTCGAGAGCGCCGACCGTCCGGCCAAGCCGCCGGCGGGCTGGCGCACGGTGCGCAACCGCTCCGCCGGGCTGTCGGTGTCGGTGCCCCCGGGCTGGGGCTCGCGCGTGAGCGGAGCGGCAACGCTGCTGCGCTCTCCCGACCGGCTGATGGCCGTGAGCCTCGCCGCCGACCGCAGCAGTGCGGGCCGCGAGCTCAGCGCGAAGACCTACGCGCGCCGCACCGTGGCGGCACTGCCGGCCTACAAGGGCCGGTCGATCCGCTCCCTCGGCCGCGTTCGCCGCTCCCAGTACCAGTCCGCGGTGGCGCAGGGGCGGGCGCGCTCGAAGCCCGAGCGCGTGCGCGTGGCCGCGTTCCGCAAGCGCCGCCGCGTGACCTATGCGGCGGTGGCGTTTTCGAACTCACGCGTCGCACCGCGCATCAACGACGGCACCCTGGCGCGCATCTTCGCCTCGCTGCGGGGGCGGCCGCCGCGGCCTTGAGGCTCGCGGCTTCGCCGCTTCCGGGCGCGGAGCGGCTCGTCCTTCAGCGGTCCGGGCGCTCCGGATAAACGTCATCGATCGTGGCGAGCGGGGTGTAGGGCGCGCCGCCCGAGGCGAGGGAGATGTTGGCCTCGCCTCCCGCCAGGCGGTCGAGCACCGAGACCACGCCCACCACCTCGTGGCCCGCCTCGAGCACGCGCTCCAGCGCGGCCACGGTCGAGCCGCCGGTGGTGACCACGTCCTCGACTACCAGACAGCGCTCGCCGGGCTCCAGCGTCGGGCCCTCGATCGAGCGCTGGAGGCCATGGGCCTTCGCCTCCTTGCGAACGAAGAAGGCCGTGGCGTCGGCGCCCGCCGCGAGGGCCGCGCAGGCCACCGGGTCGGCGCCCATGGTCATACCGCCGACTGCAGTCGCGCCACGCTCCGCCGCCTCGGCCGCCACAAGCTCGCCGAGGGCCATGAAGCCCGCCGGGCGGAGGATCGCGCGCTTGGCGTCCACGTAGTACTGCGCGGTCGCGCCGCTGGTGAGCGTGACCTCGCCGATCACGAGCGCGTGCTCGCGCAGCTCGGCGATCAAGGTCTCGCGGGCGGCCACGCCGGGATTATGCTCGCCCCGTGGTCGCATCGGCTCTCCGCACCGCCGGGCTCGTCGCGTGCGGGGTGATCGTGCTCTCGTTCCTCCTGTTCGCCGCGGACGAGGCGCGCTCGGGCACACAGACCCAGCTCGAGATGCTCGGCAGCGAGCAGGCTGCCGAGCCGGCGCCGGCGAACGAACGTGCGCGGGAGCAGGCCCACTCCGGTCCGCGCGAGTTCGTCGACGACGCGAACGACATCCTCGTCTCGCCCTTCGCCGACATCGTCGACTCCGATTCGAACTGGGTCAGGCGCGGCGTGCCGCTGCTGATCGGCCTGGCGCTGTACGGCTTCCTGATCGGCCTGCTGGCGAACTACCTGATGCCGGGCCGGCGCTAGCGGCGCGGCCTCAGCGGTAGACGTAGATCGTCTGCCCCAGCGAGAGCTGGTTGTCGATCGACTTCGAGCTCGGGACCGGCACGCGGATGCAGCCATGGCTGGCGGGGAAGTTCGGCACGGACTTGTAGCCGTGGATCGCATACCCGCGGATGAAGTAGTTCGAGTGGACCATGCCGAGCGAGTTCCTCCCCGGCTGCTTGCGGTAGAAGCGGAACGTCCCGAACACCGTGGGCGTGGCGGACGTTCCCGACGACGCGTGGTAGGCGTTCACGACCTTGCCGTCCTTCGCGAGCGCAAGCACCTGGCGCGACCAGTCGAACTCGACGTAGGAACCCTTCTTCTTGTAGCGAAGCTCGAAGCCGCCCTGGCCGCGGAGCACCTTCGCGAACACCGCGCGCGAGGCGAAGGTCGACCGTTTCATGGTGTTCGTCTTGCGGAACGCGTTGACGGCGCGGCCGGTGGCGCCGTTGAAGCGACCACCGGTCGAGGTGGCAAAGCCGAGGTCGCGCAGGCCCTTCTGGAGCACGCGCACCTTCCAGCCGCTCGAGCCGGAGCCCGCGCGCGGAAGGACGGAGTTCACGCGCACCGCGGCGGAGGAGGAGCCGTCGGTGGCGCGCAGCAGGTAGGAGCCGCTCTTGCGCGCCTTGAACGCCACGCGGAAGGCGCCGGACTTCACGTCGGGCTTCACGAGCACGGTGCGCTTGCCGCTGCGGATGGAGACCGTGACCGCCGGAGCGGAGCCCGTGGCGCTGCCGCGGATGTTCACGCTCTGGCCCTTCGCGACGTAGACGTCGTCCCTGTCGGTGATGCCCGACTGGACGTTCAGGCCGACCTTCGCATGAGCGGGAACGGCAGCGATCAAAAGGACCGGAAGCAGCGCGGCGACTCGCTTCATGACCGAGAGATTACTCGGGGGAGTGGCGGAGCACCCCGGCCGATGAAGCGTGGCGCGAAGAAGCAGCCCACGATGAGGCTGACGCCGAATGCGGCGGCGATGACCGGCGAGCCATCGGCGGCCACCATGAACGCCAGCGTGTTGTTGAAGCAGTGCAGAGCGATGACGGGATAGATCGACCCCGTCTTCTCGTAGACGAGGCAGAACACGATGCCGAGCACGGCGAGGATCGGGAGGATCTCGAGCGTGTCCGAACCCGTGAAGTGGATCGCGCCGAACACGATGCCGTCGATCAGCGCGGCAGACCACACCGCGAAGCGGTTGCGCAGCGCGCGGTAGAAGAAGCCGCGGAAGAAGATCTCCTCGGTGATCGGCGCCAGCCAGATGATCACGAACGCGGCCGCGAGCTCGAACCCGATGCCGTCCTTCACACCGAGATCCTGCGCCACGGTCTGCTCCCCCTCGGGACTGACGATCGCCGAGTAGACGCCCGCGAACACGTAATAGGACACGAGCCCGAGCAGGGCCCAGCCCACCGCCGGCCACAGGCGGGTACGGCGCAGGCCGAAGTGCCAAGGCCTCGGCTTCGCGATGAACGAGGCGAACAGGAACGCCGTCCCCACGAGCATCGCGTCCTGGAGCACGGTGCCGATGATCGTGGCCGCCGGGGTGGGGTCCTCGGCGTCGGTACCCGTGGCCGCGATCAGGATCCCGACGATCACCGAGATCCCGATAAACGCCACCAGGAAGGCGACGATCCCGTACCAGGCGGGCCATTTCGGAAGCGGGTTGGCGCCCTCGGGCAGCTCGGGCGGCCACGGCGGCGCCGGGTGCGGTCGTGCGGTGGTGGGGGGCGGTGGGAGCGACGGTCCGTGCATCCGGCGTCTCAGACTAGGGAGGCCACTTCGCCGAGCGAGGCGATCGTGCGCACGTCGTGGGTCTCCCCCTCGCCGTACCGGTCGATGAGCACCGCCTCGATCCCGGCCGACCGGGCGCCGACGACGTCGCTCCCGTACGAGTCGCCCACGTGGAGCGCCTCGCCCGGCTCCACGCCCGCGTGCGCGAGCGCGTCATGGAACACCGCGGGGTCGGGCTTGGCCGCGCCCGCGACCGCCGAGGAGGCCGTGGCGTCCACGAGCTCGAGCAATCCGGCCTCCGCGAGCCACTCGGGCAGGGAGAGGTCCCAGTTGCTCACGACCACCAGCTTCAGGTCACGCGCGCGTAGTTCGATGAGCGCCGGCACCACGTCGTCGAAGGGCTTGAAGCGCAGCGCCGCGAGCATCGTCTCGCGCTCGACCCTGCGCCCGAGCACGTCGCTGATCACCGCGGCGCAGCGGTCGCGCAGTGCCTCGAGCCCCTCCGGCGTGCCCGCCTCCATGTGGTGTGCGAGGTAGTAGCCGATCTCGGCGCCGATGGCCTCCTGGGCCTGCTCCTCGCTCACCGCGACCCCCTGCTCCGCCAGGAGGCCGCGCAGGCGCGGGCCCGGGGGCTCGAGGTACACGAGCGTGCCGAGCGCGTCGAGCAATACCGCGCGGATAGCCTGAGACGCCATGAGAGCGCCGGATCTTCCCATCGCGGAGTCCTTCTGGTCGTCGCACGGCGACGTGGTCAGCGCGGGGATCACGATCGCGCTCGCCGTGGTGGCGGCCCTGCTGGTGGATCGCGCGCTGCGCAGCCGCGGCCAGGGGCTCTCGGTGGAGACCGACACGCGCCTGCGGCTGATCCGGCGGCTGATCTTCGTGGCGATCGTGGTGATCGGCCTCGCGCTCGCGCTCGCGCAGTTCACCGCGATCAAGCGCGCCGCCACCGGCGTGCTCGCGTCCTCGGCCGTGCTCGGACTCGTGGTGGGCTTCGCCGCGCGGCAGACACTGGCCAACGCGATCGCCGGGACGCTGCTCGCGATCACCCAGCCGATCCGGATCGGGGACCTCGTGACCTTCGAGGGCTCGACCGGCAGCGTCGAGGACATCCGGCTCACCTACACGTTCATCCGGCTTGCCGACGGCAGCCGCCTGGTGGTGCCGAACGAGCGCCTCGCGTCGAACCCGATCCAGAACTTCACGATCATCGACCCGCGCGTACACCTGGAGGTCGCGCTCTACGTGCCGCACGACGCGGACACCGCCCGCGCGCTCGCGGTGCTTCGCGAGGTGGACGGCGTCGAGGACGCCGAAGTGGGTGAGGTAATACCCGGGGGGGTGAAACTCGTGGCCTCGGCGTGGGTTGGGGCGGTGGACGAACGGGGCGCGCTGGCAGCCAGGATCAGGGCCGGGAGCCTCGAACGACTGAGAAGCGAAGGGCTACTCTCATCCAGATGAGCCACCGTCAGCGACAAGCACGGAGGACGCGCCGGCGTGGCCGCAGCCGGCGCACGCGTGTGCTCGCGGTGGCCGTCGTGCTCGTGGGAGTGATCCTCACCGCCGTACTCGGCGTGGTCGGTTACGTGATCGCCGTGGCCTCGAGCACCGAGCCGCTCTCGGAGCTGCGCCAGCGCGATGCCGGCGCCGTCTCCCAGATCATCGCCTCGGACGGCAAGCTCCTCGGCTACGTCCAGTCGGACGAGATCCGCCAGCCGATCCCACAGGGCAAGATGCCGCTCGTCGTGCGCCGCGCGAGCGTGGCCATCGAGGACGAGCGCTTCTACAACCACGAGGGCGTGGACTTCGCGGGCGTCGTGCGCGCGGGCGTGAAGAACATCGAGTCCGGCAAGACCGTTGAGGGCGGCTCCACCATCACGCAGCAGCTCGTGCGCTCGCTCTACATCCAGGATCCCGAGCGCACCTTCGAGCGCAAGATCAAGGAGGCGAAACTCGCCTCCGAGCTCGAGAAGAAGCACGACAAGCGGTGGATCCTGAAGGAGTACCTGAACACCGTTCCCTACGGCACCGTGAACGGGCGCACGGCCATCGGCATCCAGGCCGCGGCGCGTGTGTTCTTCGACAAGGACGCGGAGGATCTCGGGCTGCGCGAGGCGGCCCTGCTCGCGGGCCTCCCCCAGGCTCCCTCGCGCTACAACCCGTTCCGCGAGCCCGCGATCGCCATCACCCGCCGAAACGACGTACTCGAGGCAATGGCGAAACAGGGCATGATCTCTGAGGCCCTCGCTCGCCGGGCGGCCGCGCGTCCGCTCGGACTGAAGGCCGGTATCGATCGCTTCACCAAGCGCAAGGAGCCCTACTTCTTCGACTACGTGCAGGAGGAGCTGATCGAGCGCTACGGCGTGGGCGTCTACCGCCGCGGCGGGCTGAAGGTCCACACGACCATCGATCCGAAGCTCCAGGAGGCCGGCCGCAACGCCATCAACGGCCAGCTCGGCCAGAAGGGCGATCCGAGCTCCGCGGTCGTCTCGATCGATCCGAAGACGGGCTACATCAAGGCGATGGCCTCGAGCGGCACCTACAACGACCGCACCTTCAACCTCGCGGCCCAGGGTCGCCGCCAGCCGGGGTCTGCGTTCAAGACGTTCGTGCTCGTGACGGCGCTGCGCCGCGGTGTGAACCCGAACTCGACCACCTACACCTCCAAGCCGCTGCAGCTGAACGTGCCGGGTTACGGACCCTGGAAGGTCGAGACCTACGACAAGTCCTACGGCGGCTCGATGAACCTCGTCGAAGCCACTGTGAAGTCGGACAACAGCGTCTACGCCCAGCTCGACGTGGACCTCGGCCCGAAGGAGGTCGCGAAGACGGCGAAGCTCATGGGCATCACCACGAAGCTCGACGGGATCCCCTCCGAGGGGCTCGGCGGGCTTCGCCTCGGCGTATCGCCGCTCGAGATCGCAAACGCCTACGCCACGCTCGCCTCCGGCGGGATGCGCAACGAGCCGCTGGCCATCCGGCGAGTGGAGTTCGCTGACGGCAAGAAGGACGAGATCGGCCGGCCCAAGCGAAAGCGCGTGTTCTCCGACGGGGTCGCCGCCGAGGCGACAAAGATCCTCGAGAAGAACGTCCAGGCAGGCACCGGCACCGCCGCTAACATCGGCTGCCCGGCGGCCGGGAAGACGGGCACCACCGACAACTTCAACGACGCGTGGTTCGTCGGCTACACACCGGCGCTCGCCAGCTCGACCTGGGTCGGCTACCCGAACGCGCTCAAGGAGATGCGTGCCGTGCACGGCATCAGCGTGGCCGGCGGCACGTTCCCGGCGCGGATCTGGGGCGCGTACATGAAGACCGCGAAGAGGGGCTGCAAGGGCTTTCCGAAGCCGAACACGGCATTCCAGTCGAAGCCGTTCTTCGGCCGCTTCTCGAAGAGCGGCGGCTCGAAGGACAGCGGGCTCAACCCATACAAGAACAGCAGCGGCCAGGGCTACACCGAGGGCGGCGGGCGCAGCGGTGGTGGTGGCGGCTACAACCCGAACCTCTACGAGGCGCCACTGCAGCAGGCACCGAACGTCAAGACGCCGAAGCGCGACACCAGTGAGGGCGGCGGCGGGACCGGCGGCGGCGGGACCGGCGGCGGCGGCGAACCTGGCGGCGGCAACGACGGCGCCGGCGGCAACGGTCAGGGCGGGGAAGAGTAGGTAGCTCCTTGGCGCGCCCGGGCGTCGTGGCGCTCGGAGTGCTCTGCGCGGTGTACGCCGCGCTCGCGATCCTCCCCTCGGCACCCGGGTCAGACATCGTGCTGGCCACCGCCGGCGGTTCGCCGGAGTGGCTGCTCGGGCCCTTCCGGGCGTTCGGTGCATCGGGCGCCGACGGGCCGCTCGCCGGGCCGCCCTTCTACGCGGGGCTGTGGATCGCGTTCGGCCTCTACGGCTTCGTTCTCTGGCGCCGCGGCGAGGTGGGGATGCGGGCCGTCGTCGCAGTCGTCGTGGGGCTGCACGTGCTGTTCGCGCTCGCGCCGCCGCTGCTCTCCCAGGACGTGTTCTCCTACATCGCCTACGCGCGGCTCGGGGTGGAGCACGACCTCTCGCCCTACACCCATGCCCCGCAGGACATCCCACTCGATGCCGTGTTCCCGTTCGCGGGCTCGAAGGACGCGGTGTCGGTCTACGGGCCCGCCTTCACGCTCGCCACCTATCCGCTCGGGGCGATCGGGGTGCCCGCCGCGTTCTGGATCCTCAAGGTGGCGATGGCGCTCGCCTCGCTCGGCGTGGTGGGTCTCGTGGGGCTCACGGCGAAGCGCCTCGGGCGCGACCCGCTGTTCGCGGTTCTGTTCGTCGGTCTCAACCCGCTCACCCTGGTGCACGTGGTGGGCGGCGCGCACAACGAGGCGCTCACGATGCTGATCGTGATGTCCGGCGTGTGGCTGTGGGCGGGCTCGCGCCAGGCCGCCGGGACCGCGGCGACCGTGGCCGGAGCCGGGGTGAAGGCATCGGCGGTCATCGTCACTCCGTTCCTCGCGCTCGGCTCCGAGCGACCGTGGCGTTCGATCGCGGCGGGGGTGGGGGTGGCTGTGGGGCTCGTGCTGCTGGCGGCCGCCGCCTACGGCTCGGACGCGCTCGACGCCTTCGGGCTGCTGTCCTCGAACCAGGACCGCACCTCGCGCTTCTCGTTCCCGCATGTCACCGGCGAGCTGATCGGCTCGATCGATACCGCGCGGGCTCTGTTCGGGCTGGCCTTCGCCGCGGTCGCGTTGTGTCTGATGTGGCGCACATGGCGCCGCGGCGCCGACCCGATCCGCATGGCCGGGTGGACGACCTTCGCCGTGCTCGTGGCCTCTGCCTGGCTCGTGCCGTGGTACGCGCTCTGGCTGCTGCCGCTCGCGGCGCTCGCGGCCGACCGCCGCCTGGTGATCACCTCGCTGGCGCTCTGCGCGTGGATGCTGGCGATCGCGGTGCCGCTCTGAGGCGCTCGTGCTTCGCGCCTTCGGCGCTCGTCGAACTGCGGGCAACAAGCGGTGGGCTGGGCGGTTCGCCATGCCCGCGAGGCGCTTGTGGCCACGCGCCACGGATGCCCGCCCGTTTGCAGTTGTGCCCCTGTAGAGGGGTTAACTGCAAACGGGCCCGCTGGCGTGGCGCGTTTCCGCGACGATCGCGGAAGATGAGCACCGCCCCGGGCCACCCCCCTTATTGCTCGCCGTTCTCCGTCTGAGCGCCGAAGGCGCGATAGGCAGACCGGCTAGCGCGTGAGTACGAGGTTGTCGACGGTGAAGGCTCCCGTGCCGTTCGTGCAGCCGTCGATGGTGGTGCTGCCGAGTACGTGCACGAGCCGGATCTGCGCCGGGCCGCTGCCGGTGCCGGCCGGCACCGGCAGAGATACCGACTGGTTGTCGATCGTCGCCACTGTGGTGAAGCCACCGCCTGAATCGACCTCGATGCGGCCCTGGTCGGCTGCGCAGGTCTCCGTGTGGCTCGCTGTGAAGGAGAGGGTCAGCTGGCCACCTCCCCGGAGCGTGATCGCCGGCGAGGTGAACTCACGTTCGTCAGCGACGAGGGGCGGGCGGCCGACCGGGTTCACGCTGCGCAGGTCGGCTCCGCAGATCCAGGGCGCGTCGCCCGTGAAGCCGCAGCCGGAGGTGAAGTCGCTCCGCCGGTAGGCCTCGACCTTGAAGTTGCCCGAGTCCGCGGTGAGAGGCACGCCGTCGTCGCTCTGCGCGGCGGCACTCCAGCTCGCCGTGTAGGTGCCCTCCAGCGGCGGCGAGTCCACCGTGAGCGTCGCCCCGGTGCAGGGCGAGTTGCAGGTCACGGTCACCGGGACGTTGCCGCCGGGGGTGCGCGAGAGGGTGAACGCACCGGGCAGGGTCGATGCGTTCATGGGCCGGTCGAAGCTCACGGTGGCGGTTGTGGTGCCGGGGGACGCGACCGCCGGGCTCGTGAGCGTCGCCGTCGGCGGCCCGCCCTGCACGGTGAAGTGCGTCTCGCCGGAAGCGCTCAGGAAGGGTGTCGGTTCGGTGCCGTCGGCGGCGAAGACCTGGACGCTGTAGCCGCCCGCGCCGAGGACGTCCAGGTCCACGCGCTCACGCGCCGCGCCAGTCGGCGCGACCAGCTTGTTCTGGATCACGGCGCCGCCGGCGCGCACCACCACGCTGTAGAGGCGCACGCCCGAGCCCGAGTCGGTGGACGCGTCCCAGATCACGGCCGGCGTGGTGTCCCCCGTGACCGCCCCGGCGGCCGGGTTCACGATCGAGGGCGTCGTAGGCGGTCCGCCGTCCACACGCAGCACCTGCGTCTTCGGCGCCGAGGTGTTCCCGGCGACATCGCGGGCGGTGTACTGGACCGAATGCACGCCCTCGTCGGCGATCACGAGCGAGGAGCCCGTGCGCCCCGGGCCGCCGTCGAGCGAGGAGGTGATCTGCCGGACGCCCGAGAAGTCGTCGAACGCGAAGAACGCGACCTGGAGCGGACCGCGCTTCCAGCCCGAGTCCGACGGCGTGATGACCACCGTCGGCGGCGCGAGGTCACGCGGCGCGATGCCCTTCGGGCAGCGTGCAGATGCCGGCGCCGCGCTTGCCCGCCACCTTCAGGGTGCCGGTGCGCGCGAGCCCCCTGTCGATCGTGCGCGAGCCACGCTTGAGGCTCCAGCGGACGATTCCGACATAGGCGTTCGAACCGAGGGAGCTGAATGCCTCGGTGCCCGTCTTGCCGAGGTCGCGCGCGGGTTTCTTGACGGCGGCGCCGAACAGCGCCACGGCTTCGACGGATGCGAAGATCTTCGCGCGGCGGGCGGGCCTCCCCGCGCGACCGGACGCAGGACCCACCACGACGGTGAGCTGGTTGCCCCCGCAACCCGTGATCGTCGCCACGACCGGGTCGGCCGGGACCTTCTTCGCGGCGCGCTTCTTCTTCGACTGGGCGAACTCCGCGAACACCTCCGCCGGGCGAGGCTCACGCGCCGTGGCGGCCGGGGCAGCGAGCAGCAGCGTGAGGAGGAGCAGGGGGAGGTAGCGCATCGGCGAGACAACCCGAGAATAGGCCGGGTGATGCGATCCTGTCGAGGATGAGGGAGCTCGCGCTGATCGCGCAGGTACGAGAGGCACTCGGACCGCCGCCGGACCGCGTGGTCGTGGGACCCGGGGACGACGCCGCCGTCGTGCGGACAGGGCCGGCGCAGGCCGTTTCGATCGACACGGTCGTGGAGGGCACCCACTTCCGCCTCGACACCCACTCCCATGCCGACGTCGGCCACCTGGCGCTGGCCACCGCGCTGTCGGATCTGGCGGCGATGGGGGCTCCCGCGGGCGAGGCCTACGTGGCGCTCGTGCTCCCACCCCGGATCGAGAACAGTGAGGCGCTCGCCCTGGTGGCATCGATGCGAGCGCTTGCCGACCGCACGGGCACGGCCATCGCCGGCGGCGATGTGACCAGCGGCCCCGTCCTGATCGTGACCGTCACCGTGAACGGGACCCTCGCCGATCCGGGCGACGCGGTCACCCGTGCGGGGGCGAATCCGGGCGACCTCGTGGGTGTGACGGGCACGCTCGGGGCCGCGGCGCGCCGCCCGGAGCCCCGCCTCGAGGAGGGTGCCGCGCTCGCGCGGGCGGGCGTGAGCGCCATGATCGACGTGAGCGACGGCGTGGCCACCGACGCCCTCCACCTGGCGGAGGAGAGCGGGGTGCTGGTGCGCATCGAACTGGCGCGGCTCCCACTCCACCCCGGTGTGGAGGACCCCGAGCTCGCCGCCACGGGCGGCGACGACTACGAGCTGCTGTTCACCATCGCCGCGGATCGCCGTCCTGCGGCCGAGGAGGCCGCGGGCGCCGTGGGCGTGACCTGGCTAGGCGAGGTCGCGGCCGGAGCCGGGGCCGAGCTGCTGGGACCCGCCGGCGAGCCGGTCGAGCTGCGCGGCTTTGAGCACTCCTGAGCGGTGCGCGGTACGCACGAACTCACCGCGGCGGCGGACAATCGCCTCCGCAACGCGGCCGCAGTCGACCACATACTCGCCGCGCCCGACCTGGGTGCGGAGCTCGGTTGTCTGGTGAGCGGGAGTCATATTGCTCTGCGTATCGGTGCATCTGGACGCCGGGTTCAGGACGAGCGGCGTGTACTAGAACGAGTGTCCACTCCGGCCAGTCGCGCGAACACCACGATCCGCTTGTCGGCGCTCCACTTCGGATGGCAGGCCGTGAGCACGAGCCGCTCGCGGCCGACACCGCGAAGTACTCCCGTCTCCCGCGGAGACACGATCCTGCTCCCCTCCACGGCATAGTCGAAGCGGCCGTAGGGCATGTGCAGACTGATGCGGTCGCCGCGCTCCAGGTCGTCGATCTCCGCGAACGGAGCCCCGTGGGTGGTCCGGTGCCCGGCGATCGCAACGGTGCGTCCCGAGCCGGGCATACCCGTGCGCCCGTAATGGGCCGGCCCCTTGCGCAGGCTCACGGTGGACGTTCCCTGCACCACGACCTCCTCCACGCCGAGGCGTGCGAGCTCGAGGCGGCCGACGGGCTGGCCTTCCTTCCTTCCGGCTCCGAGCGAACGCGCCTGTGCCGCCAGCCGCTCACGCGGATCGCGGATAGCGGGCGGGGCAGGGATCGACAGCCGTTCGAGCCGGTTCTCGAGGTCGTTCTGGCGCATGCCCTGGAGCAGAGCCGTTACCGGTTCCTTCCAGGCCACCGTGAGTGCGGCGTCGGCGAGCGCGAGCGCACCTGCCGACAGGAGCACCCACGCGAGTAGGCGCAGCCCGCGTTTTCCACGGGGGCGGTTGCCGGTTGCCGGTTGGCGCCCCAGAGGGGTACGCTCATGTTCGAGGGGCACGGGTACTAGGCCCCTCTCGCAATGGTCATCCTCGAGATCTTCATCGCGCTACTCATCTTGTCGCTATTCGCGTCGGGGCTCGCGCTCGCCATCGGGCGGGCATCCAGCCGTGCAGATCGAGCGTACGAGGCCGCTACGCGGCAGGAGAGGCTCGCCCGGAGCCCCGTCGCCGCGCCGCGCCGCTCACCCGCGGCCGAGCCAGAGACGACTGCCTGACCGGGCCGCGGCGCCTGACATGGCGCGGCGTACGGTGGGACACGTGCGCGGGAGAACGATCGGAACGACCGCAGAAGTGGTCCGCGGCCGGCCGCCAGGCCAGCACGCGCCCGAGCGCGAGCAGCGCGAGGGCGAGGACGGCGATCTCGATTCCGATCAGCATTGGGTGTCTTCGTATCTCCGGGGGGCGCCACCGGCGGACTCGCACCGACTTTGCACGGTTGCATGGGTTCAATCGCCCGCCCGGGCCTCCGGCTTTCTCCCGGACGGCCTGGGGTGGACAAATTGGCAAGCCTTCGCAGGGCGACGACTTACGCCGGCACGCGGGACATCCGCCGCGCAACGAGGCCCGCACCGAGGAGGGCGAGGCCCGTGCCTACTTTTAAGTTCATACCTTCACCGTGACCCTCCCGGCCCAACGGCAAACCCACCTACGCGCCAGGTTTACCTCGCCGTGACCGACCGCCCAGCACCGTTGCGCCGGGCGGCCTTCGCAACCGCCGCCGGCGAACGCCCCGAGGGCCCCCGCGCGCGCCCTCGCTCCTACCTCGCCCGCAACCCGGCGCTCGTGCCGGCGCTGCTGGGCGTCGGGGTGCTGCTCGCCTGGGCGGCATCCGAAGGTGGCTTCCCACAGTCGACCTGGCTCCCCGGCGCGCTCCTTCTGGCCGCGGTGCTGGCGATCGCGATGATCGCCCTCCCGCGCCAGTCGGTGCTTCCGCGGACGGTGGCGGTTGCCATCACTGGTGGTGTTGGTGGCGCTGGCCCCGGATCGGGCGCGGATCGGCGCGGTACTCGCTCTGGTCGGCCTCCCAGCCGCGCTCTACGTGCAGCCGGTGCTCGACCTCGCGAAGGTGAACGACCCGCGCACGACCCGGCTGCACTGGTGTCCGCCGCAACCCGCGCCGTGTTCATCGCCGCCGTCCTCACGGGGCTCGCGGACGGCGCGCTCGCGTGGCTGGACCTGCGCCGCCCGCCCTCGCCCAAGCGCCTACACGAGTCCGAGGATGCCGGCGAGCAGGAGGTAGAGCATCGGCTTGGGACGCACCGGGTCGTCGGGGAGCGGTGCCGGGTCGGCGAGGGTCACGCTCGCGGCCACGAGCTCCGCGATGTTCGGGCTTGAGATGATGTCCGCGTAGGAGCGCGCCACCGCCTGGCTGGCCTGCACGGCGTCGTGGTCCTAGGGCAGCGCGATCAGCAGCGTCGAGCTGGTGGAGTAGACCTTCTGAAGCGAAGCCGAGAGCGCGGCCGTCGCGGCCACGAAGACCAGGACGGTGGCGAGGATGATTCCCTTGCGCCGCCAGATGACCGCAAACGGAGAGCTCTCCCTCATGGACCCGGCCTGAGCCGATGATCGACCTTCACTCCCACATACTCCCAGGGCTGGACGACGGAGCCGCCGACATGGACGCCACCATCGCCATGGCGCGCCGTGCCGCGGCCGAAGGCATCACGGTGATCGCGGCCACGCCGCACGTGAACTCGGAGTACGACCCCGCGCCCGAACGGATCGCCGAGCTCGTCGACGAGACGAACCGGGCGCTGGGCGAGGAGGACGTCGCGCTGCGGGTCGAGGCCGGCGCCGAGGTCGCGATCACCCGCGCGGCGGAGATGCAGGCGCAACAGCTCCGGCGGCTGTCGCTCGGAGGCAACGGGTGGGTGCTCCTCGAGAGCCCCTACCAGCACGCCGTGCCGTTTGTCGAAGACGCCGTGTTCGCGCTCCAGCTGGCGGGATCCAGGATCCTGCTCGCCCATCCCGAGCGCGCGCCCGCGTTCCAGCGATCGCCGGAGCGGCTGGAGGCGCTCGTGGAACGCGGGGTGGCGTGCGCGGTGAACGCGACCTCCCTGTCCGGTGCGGGTGGATCCTCCGCTCGCGATCTCGGCCTGCGGCTCGTGCACGCGCGGCTCGCCCACGTGATCTGCTCGGACTCCCATGACGACGCCCGCCGGCCGCCGGCGCTCGAGCCGGGCATTGCGGCGGCAGAGCTCTCGCCTGAGGAGACGGACTGGTTCACGGAGGGAGCTCCCGCGGCAGTGCTCGCGGGAACCGACCTCCCGCCGCGCCCGGTCCCGCTCCCGCAGCCTCCACGCCGCGGGCTGTTCAGGCGGCGCTGAGGCCTCCCGAGGCGCGCCGCTAGAGCTCCGCGTGCAGCGCGTGCAGCTCGCGCACCGCGTTCGGCACGGAGTAGCGCTCGGAGGCGCGCTCGTACCAGTCACGCGTGCGTGCGTGGATCGCCGGATCCTGGGCAAGCGCGAGCACGGCGCGGGCCTGCTCGCCCGGGTCCGCGCTGGCGCACACGTGCCCGTTCACACCCTCCTCGATCAGCTCGACGGCCGCATTGTCGGGCTCGGCGACGAGCACCGAGGGCAGTCCGTGGGCGGCCGCCTCGAGCACGACGAGGCCGAAGCCCTCGCGGGTGGTCGGGAACACGAGCGCGCTCGCCCGGTGCATCGCGCGAGAGACGTCCTCCCAGGGCGCGAAGCCGGCCATCTCGAGCGCGTCGGCCACGCCGGCGGCACGCGCCTCCTCCTGCACCCGCTCGAAATCCTCGCCGCGGCCGAACACCACCGCGCGCCAGCCGTCTTGGGCCGCGCGCAGCTCCGCGAGCACGCCCGGCACCAGGTGCGCGCGCTTCTCCCCCACCAGCCGTCCGGCGAACACGATCAGACGCTCTCGTTCCACATTCGCGTGACCCTCGGCCACCGCCGCCTCATCCTCGGGCGTGAACTCCGGCAGCACCCGCACGGCGCCGCGGCGGCCGGCGTCGCGCAGCCGCCGCTCGTGCATGCGGGAGAAGGTGACCGCCACCGTCCCGCAGCCGACCGCCGCGCGCTGGGCGAACCAGCCGAGATCCCCGATCCGCCCCCGGCGCCGGCGCCAGGTGGAGCGCGGCAGCACCTCGTGCCAGTCGACCACGAGCCGTGCGCCGCGGTGCGGCACCAGCCCCGCGCGCACCGCCAGCACGGCGATCGCCGGGAAGCAGCAGCAGTGGACCACCGAATAGCGCCCGCCGTGGCGCAGGAAGTGCGCGAAGGCTCCAAACGCGAAGGCCAGCTTCGGGGAGTAGGCGCCCGCGCCCCGCCCGCCCACGCCCACCTGTTCGACGCCGGCCTCGGTCCGCACCCGCGGCCCCTCCCAGACACGAGGAGCCACCTGCGTGACGGGCGTCTCGCGCGCGAGCGCGCGCGCAAGGGTCCAGTAGTAGCGCTCGGCGCCACCCACGCTGAAGGGGTAGAGGTGGTCGTATACGAGGGCCACCCGGCTTTCGCCGACCCGGCTCATCGAGGAGTCGCCGTGAAGGCCGGGGCCTGGGTCGATGAGGACCCCCAGGGTCTCATCGCGACCGCGGCATTGCCG
>JACCYP010000194.1 GCA_013696425.1 Thermoleophilaceae bacterium | reverse complement strand
GCCGACTGCAGCGCCTGGCCCACCCGGCGCAGCACCTCGTCGCCCACGAGGTGCCCGAACTGTTCGTTGACTCCCTTGAAGTCGTCGAGATCGAGCAGCACCAGCGCGAGAAGGGCGTCGCTGCGTGCGCAGCGCTCGACCTCGCGCAGGAGCGCGTCCTGGAGCGCGGCATGGTTGAGGCAGCCGGTGAGCCCGTCGGTGCGGGCCGCGTGCGCGAGCCCGGCGTGCGCGCTTGCGTTGCGCGAGGCGGCGGCGGCAAGCTCCGCGAAGGTCTCGAGCAGCGTGAGGTTGTCGTCGGAGGCGATCCGCTCGCCGGTCGACCCGGCGGCGAGCACCCCGCGCATCGCGCCTTCCCAGTACATCGGCACCGCCAGGCAGGACTGGGTGAAGCCGAACGGAGAGTCGGCCGGCAGCTTGCGCGCGGTGCCCGGGTAGTCGTTGGTCTGAAGCGGCTGGCCGTTCTCCATCACGCGCCCGGCAATGCCCGCGCCCGGATCGAGCCGGTAGCCGACCACCTCGGGCGGGAAGCCCCACACCGCCTCGACGCTCACATGCCCGCCTCGCTCGCCGCGCCAGACGATTGCCTGATCCCCGCCGAGCAGGCCGGCGGCCTCCTCGCAGATCCGTGTGAGCACACGCTGGAGGTCGAGCGTCTCGTTGAGTGACTTCGCGGCGCGCGCGAGCGCTTCCTGGCGCTGGATCTGCCTGGCCGCCGCGTCCACGGTCTCGATCTGCGCGAGCGCCGTGCTCGCGGCGCCGGCAAGGGCCACCGGTAGGTCGGCTCCCCCGAACGGCTGCCGGTCGCCGGGAATCCCGAGCACGAGCACGTGGGAGATCCGGTCCGGGGTGCGCAGGGGCACGATCAGCACCTCCTCCGAGGAGGCATCGCGCTCGAGGGCCGCGGCCGCGTGAGCGCGCAGCACCTCCTCGGGGGGAGCCGAGCCCACCTCGGAGCGCACCTCCAGGGCGCCGTCGTGCGCGGAGACGCCGATCAGCACCGCGAACGGGGCGCCCGTGAGCTCCCACGCGGTCGAGGTGAGCGCGCGCTCTACCTCATCTTCCGACGCCGCGGCGAGCGCGTCGGTGAGAAAGGACGAGACCGCGTGGACGGCCCCGGAAGCGGTTCTTGAAGTTGATGGCGGTTCCATCCGCGGCCTTCACCGGTTCCATCGGTGAAGGCCACCCTACCCCGTGAGGTCGGGCAGGGACTGATAGGCCGCGAAGAAGAAGAACCAGACGAGGATTGCCGTTATGGCCAGCACTACGGACACCGTCATGCTCGTGTCGAGCAGTGTGCGCGAGCGCCGGCGGGTGCGCTCGCCGGACAGGCTGCCGAGCCATGCCGTGCGCTCCCGCACCGCATCCCCGTGCGTGGCGCGCAGGTAGAGCCCGTTCAACCGGACGAGCACGAGGCCCCACAGCGCCATGGTGGTCGGACAGCCGAGGATGGCCAGCACGAACACCGACGGGTAGTCCGAGCTCAGCTGGGCGAGCACCCAGATCCAGAGCGCCGGGATGCCGAGCCAGAGAAAGATCGACCCGAGGAAGATCAGCACGGCGAGCACGGACGCCGCCGCACGCTCGCCGGGGGCTACGCGCCCCGCAGTATCTCCACGGACGTCCACAAAGCCTCCTCCACGCTCACGGGCGCAATGCCCTTCGCCTGTATCGCTGCGAGCACCACGCGCTCGGTGTCGGGGCCGGCCATGGCATCGGGCACACGCGGGCCGAACAGCACCAGGAGCGGGCGCTCCAGGTCGGCGAGCACCACCTCGCCCTCCTCGAGGGGCTCGTCATCTATCTCCTCGCCCTCGCGGGCGGGGCGCAGCGCGAGCTCGCCCTCGAGCGCCGCGGCGTCGAAGGCGAGCACCGGCACGCCGGTCTGCAGGGCCGCGAGCGTGAGCGCATCCGCGGGCAGGCCTTCGGCCCCGATCTCCGTCGCATCGTGGTGCGAGAGAGCGATCCGCTCGGCCCGGCTCAACCGGGGCCCCGGCTCGTGCGCGAGGCGCCGCAGCAGCACGCGGTAGGCCCAGGGCGCCGATTCCGTGCGCTCGCCTGCCGCGCTCGCGAGCCGGGCCGAGACGCCGTGCTCGGCCGCACCGCCGGGCGATTGCGCCTCGGCGGTCCACACCGCGAGCTCGGGGAAGCGCTCGCGCAGATCGCCGAGCACGGGTGCGCGACGCAGTGCGGGCTCACCTTCAGAGGGGGCCGTGGCCCCGGTCTCCAGCACGGCCCGGACGGCCTTGTCGCTACCGCGCGCCGCGTCGGAGGCGATGCCGCCGATGGCGATCCGCAGG
>JACCYP010000177.1 GCA_013696425.1 Thermoleophilaceae bacterium | reverse complement strand
GGCGAGGTCTGTATCAACGGCGCGGCGGCGCGCTTGGTGCACAAGGGCGACAAGGTGATCGTCGTCTCATACGCGTCCTACTCCGAAGAGGAGCTCGAGGACTACGCGCCCCGTGTGGTGCTCGTCGACGAGTACAACCGCAGATCAGGACCGGCTGGAAGCCGGTCAACCACATCAGAACGCGGGGCTGGAAGCCTCGCGGAGGTAATCGCTCGATGAGCGCCCACGCCCCAGTTGCCAAGCGCCCGTCAGTGTCGCTCTCGACGCTCGCCGAGAAGAAGGCTCTCGGCGAGCCGATCGTGATGGTCACCGCCTACGACTACCCGAGCGCGCAGGTGGCCGAGACCGCCGGCGTGGACATGGTGCTCGTGGGCGACTCGGCCGCGATGACCGTGCTCGGCTACCCGAGCACGGTGCCGGTGTCGACCGACGAGATGCTGATGCTCGCCGCCGCCGCCCGCCGCGGACTCACCACGCCCTTCCTCGTGGGCGACCTCCCGTTCGGCTCCTACGAGGCCTCCGACGAGCAGGCCATCGCCACCGCGCAGCGGTTCGTGAAGGAGGCCGGCTGCGACGCCGTGAAGCTCGAGCGCGGCGGATCCTCCGTCGACCGCGCCGCGGCGATCGTCGGCGCCGGCATCCCCGTGATGGGGCACGTGGGCCTCACGCCCCAGACGGCCACGGCGCTCGGGGGCTACCGCTCCCAGGGCCGCACCGCCGAGCGCGCGATGGAGGTAGTCGAGGACGCCCTGGCGCTCCAGGAGGCGGGCTGCTTCGCGATCGTGTTCGAAGCCGTCCCGAGCCAGCTCACCGAAATGCTGATGCCGCAAGTCGAGATCCCGGTGATCGGGATCGGAGCCGGTCCCGCGACCGACGGCCAGGTGCTCGTGTTCCACGACCTGCTCGGCATCTACGACGGCCACGCCGCCCGCTTCGTGAAGCGCTACGGCGACATCCGCGAGTCGATGGTGCAGGGTGTCGAGGCCTACGCCGCCGACGTCCGCGACCGCCGCTACCCCGAGCCCGCGCATGGCTACGACATGGCGCCCGACGAGGTCGAGCGCCTGCGTGGGGCACTCAGCTCCGGAGCGTCTCCGCGAGGCGCTCGGAGGCCTGCTTGAGCCGCCTGAAGTAGGCGGCCCGGCTGAGGGCGAGCTCCGACGCCGCGATCTCGTGCGAGGACGCGGCATCGAGGTATCCGAGGTCGAGCACGCGGCGCAGGAACGCGTCGTCCTCACCGCCCGCGAAGGTGCGGTCGGCCGCCTCGCGGAGTAGCACGCGGACCGATTCGGCCCGCTCTTCCTGGCCGGTGCCGGTCGCGAGCGGGCTCTCGGCGAGCTTGTGGGGAAGCTTGAAGTTGCGCAGCGCCGAGCGCACGTCATCCGCGCCGGCCTTGACCGCCTCCGGCGCGGCGGCGCTCGCCGGCGGCGTCAGCCCGAGCTCGCGGTAGACCACGTCGCGCTGGGCGCCGAGCAGCCCGCCCGGGCCGTAGTCGATCACCCGGCACTGGACCGCGCGGTAGTCGAGCTCGGGGACGTGGCGGGCCCCGAGCGCCTCGGCGAACTCGATTGCCCCCGGGAGGTCGGCCCGCGTCGGTGAGTACGCGTAGCGCGGGTTGCCCACCCCCGAGCGCAGGATGCCCGCCACGCCGAGCATCGCCTGGACGCCGGAGTCGGGCTTGCCGGTGAGGTCCACCGAGGCGCGCCAGATGACCACGTCCCCGGCGGGCGCGGTTGCCCGTGCGTGCTCAAGCCACGGGCCGAGCAGCGGATCGGTGGCGGTGAACTCCGGCGCGTTGCCGGGCGCCATCGACACGACGTAGCCTGCAATCTCGTCATTCGGGTCCCGGGCCACCGCCACCCGCTCGGGCGCCTCCTCGAAGTAGCGCCGGTTGCCGGCGGAGAGATCGAGCTCCTCGAGGTCGGAGGTACGGACGTCGTCGATCCGATAGTTGACGCTTCCCTCCCACCCGTAGCCCCATTTGATGACCGGCGAGTCCACGAGGTGGGCGAGGTCGATCGAGAGCAGGTGCTCCCCCGCCACGGCGCGCGCGTGCAGGAAGTCGGCGATCCGGCGGCGCAGCTCGCGCTCGCGCTCGGGGTCGCGGCGGCGCAGGTCGGCGTTCATCGCGCGCCGGACGAGGTCGTGGAGCGTGACCCCCGCACCCAGCGGCTCGACGACCGTGCGCGAGGCGAGCCAGTCGAAGTCACCCTCCGGCAGCACCGCGCGCAGCAGCTCCGGGGTCGTGACCCGGGCGATGGCGGCCACGGCGAGCGTGCCCCGCTGAGACGCGCCGAACTCGGCCTCCGCGAGCCGGCGCACCAGCACGCGCATCAGGTCGGCGTCCGCTTCCGGCGAGACGCCCGGGGCGCTGGCGGCCAGGGTGAGCGCGAGCGGCGAGCCGTCGGCCCAGCTCACGAGCGCCTTCGCGCGCTCGTCCTCGGGCAGTCCGTGGGCGCGCAGCAGCGCGAGCGCGTCCTTTTCCGCCAGTCCGCGCAGCTCGACCTCGACCGCGAGGCTCTCCCAGCCGCCCTCGAACCAGCCCCGCTCCGGCGCCGTCCGGCCCGCGATCACCGCCACGGTACGCTCGGGCATGCCGGGCAGGAGCTCGCGGCGCAGGTACCCGCCCAGGGCGGTCATCCGCTCGTAGGTGTCGAAGACGAGCAGCGGGCGTTCCTCGTCTCGGGCGCCGGCAATCGCGTCCTCGAGCGCGTCGGGCACCGGGGGCAGCTCGCGCCCCTCCACCCAGTGCGGGGTCCAGCCCTTTTCCTCGCCGCGGCGGGCGACCTCCCGCAGGAGAGTCGACTTGCCGATGCCCCCCGGGCCATGCACGAGCGCCACGTTCGCCTCCGGCTCATCCCCGAACAAGCGGTCGAAGAGCTCGAGCTCGGGCGCCCGCCCGACGAAGCGCGCGCGATCCTGGCGCAACAGGCGCGATCCGAGGGTGGCCATGTCCGCAGGGTAATCAGACGTGAGACCAAGGCGAGACCTTCTCGACACTGTGCGGGCGCCGGGCGCAGGCGACTATTCCGTTCGTGGCAACGCTCATGGACAACGTGCCGGACCGCTACCTCGCCGCGGTGCGCGACCGGGTGGCCGACGAGGTGCTCGCGGTGGCGAGCTTCGTGCGCGCCGGCCTGCCACAGAGTTTCCTGATCGCGGTCACCCCGTCCCGGGTCCACGCGTTCGCCTACGCCTCCCGCGAGGTGGGCCTCAGGGTCGAGTCAGAGCTCGCCGACTGGGACCGAGCGACGCTGCGCGCCGACGTCGAGCGGGTGCCCTCCGGAACGCGGCTCACGCTCAGCCCGGGCGACGCCGAGACCGTTGTCTGCGAGGGCCGCGACGGGGCCCTCACGGAGTCCGTCCTCGCCCTGCTGGCTCAGCCGAGGTAATCGGCAACCCGGTCCGAGGCCTGCTTGAGGCGACGGAAGTACGCCGCGCGGCTGAGGTGGAGCTCCTCGGCCAGCCATTCATGGCTGCCTTCCGGCTTCAGGTAGCCGCGCACCAGGATCTCGCGCAGGAGGTTCTCGGAGGGCGTCTCGCCGAAGGCCGCTGCGGCCGCTCCCTCTATGCGGGGGCGCAGCGGGTCGCGCACCTCGGCGAAGTTGCGCAGGGCGTCGCGGATCGTGTCCGCCACCGGCGCGGGCGGCTCGAGGCCGATCTCGGAGTAGACGGTGTCGCGCTGGAAGCCGAGCAGCCCACCCGGTCCCCAGTCGACCACGTGGCACTCGATCAACGCTCCCGGCACCTCGGTGTCGAGCGCCTCGACGTGCTGAGCGCCGAGCACGCGGCTGAACTCGATCGAGCCCTCGACGTCGCGGTTGATCGGCATGTAGGCGAAGCGGGGGTTGTCGAGGCCTGAGCGGAGCATGCCCGAGGGAGCGAGCACGGCCCGAACACCGGTCTGGATGCCGCCGTGCATGTTCACGGAGTCGTGCCACACCACCACGTTGCCGTCCGGCGATGACTGGGCGGCGTGCTCGAGCCAGCGGCCGAGCAGCGGATCCTCGTAGGCGAAGTCGGGCGCGTTTCCCGGCGTGACCGAGATCTCGAAGCCCGCCAGCTCGTCCCGGGGGTCGCGCGCGATGCCGACGCGCTCGGGCGCCTCCATGAAGTAGCGCTCGAGCAGCTTCCACCAATCCTCCCCTCGCGCCTCGATCACGCGCGCGGCGATCGGCTCTACGTCGCCCTCACGCACGTCGTCGATCCGGAAGGCGACCGCGCCCTGCCACCCGTATCCCCACCGAATGGCCGGGTTCTCGACGAGGTGGGCGAGGTCGAGCGAGAGCACGAGCCGGCCCTGCATCGCACGCTCGTACACGTGGTCGACGGTCCGGCGGCGCAGCTCCTTCTCGCGCTGGGGGTCGCGCGCGCGGAAGTCGTCCAGCACGGCCTGGCGCACCAGGTCCTGCACGGCCAGCCCGTCGCCGAGGGGCTCGGTGAAGGAGCGGGTGGCGAGCCATTCGTAGGCTGCCGCCGCGTCATTCACCTGCAAGGCGTCCTCGAGGAGAGCCGTGGTCGTGACCCGGGCGATCGCGGCCACTCCCAGGGCATCGGTGTCTGCGCCCTCGAGCTCGTCCTCCACCAGCCGCTTGAGCGCCTCTTCACCGGGTCCCTCCAGGGCAAGGGCGAGCGGCGAGCCGCCGGCGGCGCCGATCACGGCCTCGTCCGGCTCGAGGCCGGCTGCGCTCAGGAGCGCGGCCGAGTCCTCGCGCGAGAGCGGCCCGAGCTCCACCTCTGTTGCGAGGCTCTCCCATCCACCCTCGAACCACCCCTGCTCGGGCGCGAGCCGCCCGGCCACCACCACGATCGCCTTCTCCGGCAGGGCTGGGAGCACGGCCCTGCGCAGGTGACCGCCGAGGGCGATCATGCGTTCGTAGCTGTCGATCAGGATCAGCGGGCACTCCTCCTCGAGCGCTCCCTCCAAGGCGTCCTCCACGGCGTCGGGGAACGGCGGCAGGTCGCGGCCCTCGACCCAATGCGGGGTCCAGCCCTTTGCCTCGCCGCGGCGGGCCACCTCGCGGAGGAACGTCGACTTCCCGATCCCTCCGGGCCCATGCAGAAGCACCACGTTCGCGCACGGGTCGTCCACGAACAGCTCCTCGACCGTACGAAGCTCGGCCTCGCGGCCCACGAAGCGATCCGAGTCCTGCTTGGAGAGCCGGGCTCCGAGCGTCGCCATCAGCGCACCTGACGGAGAACCTTCGCGGGCGCGCCCGCGGCGATCGAATGCGGCGGGATGTCCTCGGTCACCACGCTGTTGGCGCCGATCACGCAGCGCTCGCCGACCGTCACGCCGCTCGTGATCACCACGTTCGCGCCGCACCACACGTTGTCGCCCACGCGGGTGGGGCCCTTCGTCGAGAACCCCTGCCAGGTGACCGGCTTGTCGGGGTCGTCGAAGCGGTGGTTCCCGTCGGTCACGAAGCAGCCGTTGGCGAACATGCAGTGGTCGCCGATCTCCACGAGCTCGACGCTCGCGACCATCGTCCCGATGTTCAGGAAGCTGCCCTCGCCGATCCGGATCGTCCCCGCGCCGCCGGTTGTGAGCCAGCACATCGGCTCGAGCAGCGTGCCCTCGCCAACCTCGAGCCGCCCGTCGCTGAAAGCCTCCAGCACGTCGCCCTGCACCGGCCAGCGCACGAACGCGCCGCGACGGGCGAACTCCCTATGGATTCTGAGGCGGTTCCACGGGAGCGTGTTCCTCTCGTAGAACAGCCACTTACGCAGCCACTGATTCACGAACGTGAAGGATGTCCGAAAGGAACTCGCCCGTGTAGGTGCCGTCCTTCGCGGCAACCTGCTCCGGGGTTCCCTGTGCCACGACGAGACCGCCCTCCTCGCCGCCCTCGGGACCCATGTCGATGATCCGGTCGGCGGTCTTGATCACGTCGAGGTTGTGCTCGATCACCACCACGCTGTTGCCGTTGTCCACGAGCCGCTGGAGCATCTCGAGCAGCCGCTCGACGTCGGCGAAGTGCAGACCGGTGGTCGGCTCGTCGAGGATGTAGAGCGTCCGGCCGGTGGCCACCTTCGACAGCTCGCTCGCGAGCTTCACCCGCTGCGCCTCGCCGCCCGAGAGCGTGGTGGCCGGCTGGCCGAGCCGCACGTAGTCGAGACCCACGTCGTGCAGCGCCTGGAGCTTGCGCTTGATCTTCGGGATGTGGCGGAAAAAGTCGAGCGCGTCCTCGACCGACATCGCGAGCACGTCCGCGATCGTCTTGCCCTTGAAGTGCACCTGGAGCGTCTCGCGGTTGTAGCGCTTGCCGTCGCACTGCTCGCACGGCACGTACACGTCGGGCAGGAAGTGCATCTCGATCTTGATCTGGCCGTCGCCGCGGCAGACCTCGCAACGCCCGCCCTTCACGTTGAAGGAGAAGCGGCCGGGCTTGTAGCCGCGGGCGCGGGCCTCCTGGGTCTTCGAAAAGAGGTCGCGGATCCCGTCGAACAGGCCGATGTATGTGGCCGGGTTCGACCGCGGCGTGCGGCCGATCGGCGACTGGTCGATGTTGATGATCTTGTCGACCTGATCGAGACCGTCGATCGACTTGTGGGCGCCCGGGCGGGTCTTCGCACGCTGCACGCGGTTGGCGACGGCCTTGTAGAGGATCTCGTTCACTAGCGTGGACTTGCCGGAGCCCGACACGCCGGTGACCGCCGTGAAGGTGCCGAGCGGGAACTTCACGTTCACCTTGCGCAGGTTGTGCTGGGCGGCGCCCTTCACCTCGATGTAGCCCTTCGGGCGGCGGCGCTTCGCGGGAACCGCGATCTCGCGGCGGCCCGACAGGAAGTCGGCGGTGAGCCCGTTCCCGCGCATGACGTCCTCGGGCGCGCCCTCGGAGACGACCTTGCCGCCGTGCTCGCCGGCGCCGGGGCCCATGTCGATCAGGTGGTCGGCCGCGCGCATCGTGCCCTCGTCGTGCTCGACGACGATCACGGTGTTCCCGAGGTCGCGCAGGCGCTCGAGGGTGGCGACCAGGCGGGCGTTGTCGCGCTGGTGTAGGCCGATCGACGGCTCGTCGAGGATGTAGAGCACGCCGACCAGGCTCGAGCCGATCTGGGTCGCCAGCCTGATGCGCTGCGCCTCGCCGCCACTCAGCGTGGCCGCCGCGCGATCGAGCGAGAGGTATCCGACACCGACGTTGTCGAGGAAGCGCAGCCGCTCGTCGATCTCGCGCAGGATCAGCCGCGCGATCTGCCGCTCGACGTCGGTCATCTCGAGCTCGTCGAACCAGTCGATCGCCCGCCGTGCCGACATGCGCGTGAGCTCGTGGATGCCGAGTCCGCCCACCAGCACCGACAGCGACTCCGGCCGCAGCCGCGCCGCGTTGCACTCCGGGCAGGGACGCACCGACATGTACTCCTCGATCCGCTCGCGCGAATACTCCGAATCGGTCTCGCGGTAGCGCCGCTGGAGGTTCGGGACGATCCCCTCGAAGTCGGTCGTGTAGGAGCGCTTGCGCCCGTAGCGGTTGCGGTAGGAGATGTAGAGCCGGTCGCCATCGGTGCCGTAGAGGAAACAGGCGTGGACGTCGTCGGGCAGGTCCTCCCACGGCGTCTGCGTGTCGATCTCGTACCGGTCGGCGATCGCCCGGGTGAGCTGGTCGTAATAGTTGCTCGCCCCGCTGCCGGCGGTCCAGGGCAGCAGCGCGCCCTCGTCGAGCGTCAGGCTCGGGTCGGGCACCACGAGCTCCGGGTCGATCTCCATCTGCGACCCGAGGCCCGTGCAGCGAGGGCAGGCGCCGTGCGGCGAGTTGAAGGAGAACATCCGCGGCTCGAGCTCAGGCACGCTCGTGCCGCAGTGGAGGCAGGCGAACTGCTCGGAGTAGGTGGTGACCTCACCGCTGTCGACCATTTCGACGTCGACCATGCCGTCGGCGTGCGACGAGGCCGTCTCGACCGAGTCGGTGAGCCGCTTGCGCAGGTCCTCGCGCATCACCAGGCGGTCGACCACCACCGCGATGTCGTGCTTGTACTTCTTGTCGAGGTCGAAGTCCTCCTCGAGCCGGCGCAGCTCCCCGTCGACCTTCACGCGCGTGAAGCCCTCCGCGCGCAGCTCCTCGAACAGCTTGCCGTACTCGCCCTTGCGGCCCCGGATGATCGGCGCGAGCACCATGAACTTGGTCCCGACGTCGAGCGTCATCACCTGGTCAACGATCTGCTCGGCCGACTGCGCCGCGATCGGCTCGCCGCCGTTGGGGCAGTGCGGCTTGCCCACGCGCGCGTAGAGCAGGCGCAAGTAATCGTAAATCTCCGTGACCGTCCCGACGGTCGAGCGCGGGTTGCGCGACGTGCTTTTCTGGTCAATCGAGACGGCCGGCGACAGGCCGATAATCTGGTCCACGTCCGGCTTGTCCATTTGGCCCAAAAACTGGCGCGCGTACGACGACAGGCTTTCCACGTAGCGC
>JACCYP010000142.1 GCA_013696425.1 Thermoleophilaceae bacterium | reverse complement strand
GGCTTCGGACCGCGCTCGCCGCCGCCCTGCGAGGGCGGCTGCTTCGGCTTTCCGCCGGCGTCGCCCGTTGCGGCGCCGCCCTTGCCGGCGGCCTCGGGCTGCTCGGCCTCATGCTCGGGCTTCGGCTTGCCGTTGAAGGCCATCTCGATGTCGGCCTCGTCCACCGACGACGCCGCGGCCTTCACGTCCAGGCCGGCAGCCTGGAGCTTGGCGATCACCTCCTTGGAGGGGATGCCCTTCTCCTTCGCAATCTCGTGTACGCGCTTTTTCGCCATCTAGTTACTCGATTCTATGAGCTCCACTTGAGCTCGGAACGATCGGTTGAAGCCGCGGTTCTGCTCGGCGGCCTCGCGGCAGCCGGGGTCGGGGCATAGATAGACCCCACGACCGGGGCCCTTCTGGTCTTCGCGTGGGTGGCGGCCGTCGAGGACGAAGCGCTTGAGCTCCGCCTTCGGGCGCACCCGACCGCAGCCGATGCAGGTTCGCTGCGGCGCCGCCGCTACGACGAGCCCTCACTGCTACTGACTTCGTCAGGACCAGCATCGGAGACCTCTGCGGGCGCCTCTTCCACGGCCTCTTCCGGAGCGGCTTCCGGTGCTGCCTCAGCGACCGGGATCTCTTCCTCGGCGACCGGGACCTCTTCAGCGACAGGTACCTCGGCTTCGACCGCTTCCGGGGCCTCCTCTGGGGCTTCCTCGTCCTCGGCCGCGAGCTGGTCCGTGTCCTTCTCCGCGAGCGCCTGGTGTGCGGGCAGCCCGCAATAGCGGGAGCCGGGCAGCGAGGCGTTCGGGCAGCGACGCTCGTTGGAGAGCACCGCCGCGCAGCGGCCGGAGACGTCCTCCTCCTCGAAGTCGCCCTCCTCCTCGCTCTCGGCGAACTCGGTCTCAGAGCGGATGTCGATCCGCCAACCCGTGAGACGGGCGGCGAGGCGGGCGTTCTGGCCCTCCTTGCCGATCGCCAGCGAGAGCTGGTCGTCGGGCACGATCACGGTCGCCTGCTTGGCCTCGTCGTCGACGAGCACCTCACGAACGCGAGCGGGCGAGAGCGCCTTGGCCACGAACCGGGCCGGCTCCTCGTTGAACGGGATGATGTCGATCTTCTCGCCGCGCAGCTCGGACACGACCATGCGCACGCGCGATCCGCGCGGGCCCACGCAGGCGCCGACCGGGTCGACGCCCTGGGTGTGCGAGACCACCGCGATCTTCGGGCGGTAGCCGGGCTCGCGAGCTACGCCCTGGATCTCGACCAGGCCATCGGCGATTTCCGGGACTTCCAGCTCGAAGAGCTTCCTGATGAGCTCGGGGGAGCGGCGCGAGACGACGATGCTCGGCCCCTTCGCCTGGTTTGAGACGTCGGTGATCACGGCCTTGACACGGGCGCCGTGGTCGTAGCGCTCGCCGTAGACCTGTTCGGATTTCGGTAGCAGCGCCTCGACGCGCTCGCGCAGCTGGACGAGCGTGTAGCGCGAGTCCGACTGCTGGACAATGCCGGTGATCAGCTCGCCGACGCGGTCCTGGTACTCGTCGAACATCATGTCCCGCTCGGCCTCGCGGATGCGCTGGAAGATGACCTGCTTCGCCGTCTGGGCGGCGATGCGGCCGAAGTCGTCGGGCGTCACGTCGCGCTCGTCGATCTGATCGCGGTACTTCTCAAACTGCTCCGGATCGATCTCAGGGGCCTCGGGCTCGCGCAGCTCGCCGGTCTCGGGGTCGACGGTGACCGGTTCTTCCTCGACCTCGTCGAGCAGCTGCTCTTCGAGCTCCTCGGGGATCAGCAGTTCATAGACCTGGAAGTCGCCGGTCTCGGCGTCCATCTCCACCCGCGCGTACTTCGCGGCGCCCGGCTGCTTCTTGTAGGCGGAGAGCAGCGCGTCTTCGAGGGCGAGCATGAGCCGGTCCGAGCTGATGCCCTTCTCGCGCTCGAGCACGGTCACTGCCTCGAGGATCTCCTTGGACATTCGCTCAGCCCTCCAACAGGTTGCTTCGGTTGATCTCGGCGTAGGGGATCGACACCACGCCCGTTTCGGCAGCAAGCGTGACCGCCTCGTCCGAGGCGTCGAGGAGCTCGCCCGTGAAGCTCTTGTGCCCCGCGTACGGCTCGCGCGTGCGTACGCGCGCCTTTCGTCCGAGGAAGCGGCGGAAATGGTCGGGCTCGACGAGCGGTCGCTCGGGCCCCGGTGAGGAGACCTCCATCCCGTAGTGCTCGAGCAGGTCGCCGAGCTGCTTGGTCACGCGCTCGCACATGTCGAGGCTCACGCCGTGCGGATGGTCGATCACGAGCCTGAGGCGCTCCGCGGCGATCGGCTCCACGAGCAGCACCTCGACTTCCGGCAGAACCGGGCCGAGGCGCTCTTGGATTTGTGCACGAGTGGGGATGTCAGTAGCCATAAAAAAAGGCGGGCTGCGAAGCCCACCTTCAGGTGCGGCGCGTCGGCCGCAGATGAAAGTCCTAACGAAGATCGAGTCTACAACTCGAGCATCAAAGTGACAGGGCCGTCGTTCACGAGCGCGACCTCCATGTGCGCGCCGAACCGGCCGGCTTCCGCACCGAGCGCCTTGCGCACCCGCTCGTACAGCGGCTCGGCCTCCGCGGGCGGCGCGGCGTCCACGTAGCTCGGCCGGTTGCCCTTGCGCGCGTCGCCGTAGAGGGTGAACTGGGAGACGCACAGCACCTCGCGCGCGCCGAGCGGCTCGTTCATGCGCCCGTCCGCGTCGTCGAACACCCGCAGCGCCAGCACCTTGCGCGCGAGCATGTCGGCCTGCTCTTCGGTGTCGCCGCGGCGCACGCCGAGCAGCACCAGCAGCCCGGGTCCGATGGCGGCGATCTGCTCGCCCTCGACCTGTACGGATGCGGCGCGTACGCGTTGGACCAGTGCCCTCACAAGCGCCGTACCCTAGGTCGAATGGCAGCCGTCGACCTCGTCCACGACTACATCTCCGCGCTCCCCGGCGAGAGCCGCCGGCTCGCGCACACCGAGTGGGGCGTGACCGTGCCCGCCGACCAGGCCGAGGGCTGGCCGCTCGACATCGGCCTGCGGATCCACGAGGGCCTTCTGCGCGTCCAGGCGTTCGCCGCCTCGGCCGACGAGGCCTTCGACCCATGGCTGCTCCTGCACTGGAACCGCCAGACGCGCATGGCCCGCTTCAGCTGCACGCGCGATCGCGACATCTGGGTCCAGGCCGACCTGCCCGTGACCCAGCTCGACGAGGAGCGAATCGACGCGCTGCTCGGCCTCGTCGCCGAGGGCGCGGGCGTGGTGCGGCGCTTCCGCGCCGCGGCGCACGAGCACTCCGCCTGACCCTCAGGGGGGTGAAATCCTCCGCTTCGCACCCTTCGTCTCGGTATGCGAGACAAACGGCGCAGGGCGCCGGCAGTGGCGGCGCGG
>JACCYP010000138.1 GCA_013696425.1 Thermoleophilaceae bacterium | reverse complement strand
TCGCCGAGCAGGGGCTCGTGAGCGGGTCCGAGCCGGAGCCGGAGCCGGAGCCCGAGGCGGCACCGGAGCCCGAGGCGGAGGCGCCCGCCGAGGAGCCCGCAGCCGAAGAGGCTCCCGCCGAGGAGCCGGCGCCCGAGGAAGAAACGACTTCAGAGACCGAAGAGCCGTCCGAGGCCCCCGGCGACCCAGTCGCCGAGGCCGAGACGGCCGAAGAAGAATCAGACAAGGAGGACCAGTAATGGCCACCAGCACCGCAGATTGGATCGAAGAACTGAAGGGCATCTCCGTGCTCGAGCTGTCCGAGCGCATCAAGGCGCTCGAGGAGGAGTTCGGCGTGTCGGCGACAGCCGTCGCGGCGGCCGCCCCGGCGGGCGGCGGTGGCGGAGACGCCCCGGCCGAGGAGGAGTCCTCGACGGTCGACGTCGTGCTCACCGCGGCGGGCGACAAGAAGATCCAGGTGATCAAGGTGGTCCGCGCGGCCACCGGCCTCGGTCTCAAGGAGGCCAAGGCACTCGTCGACGAGGCGCCCAAGCCGATCAAGGAAGGCGTCGAGCGCGAAGAGGGCGACAAGCTGAAGGCCGACCTCGAAGAGGCCGGCGGCAGCGTCGAGATCAAGTAGGGAGTCCAGACCTACCGGGGGGAACTTGACACCCCCTGGTAGGCTGTTTCGTTCGGCCCGATAGACGTAGCCGCCTGGTATTCCAGCGCGGGGTCCGTGAGAGCCTTGTTATGATTGCCGGTCGCGCTTCTGTGCGCCCGTCTCGCCCCGCCCGCCCGCTTCAACTCTAGGAGTCCATTTCCTTGGCACGTGCCGATGCCTCTCGTCAGCGCCGTACTTTCGCGCGCCTTGAGCGCGAGATCGATCTTCCCAACCTCATCGACATCCAGCGCAAGTCCTTCGACTGGCTGGTTGACACGAAGAACGGGGGGCTGCGCGAGACCATCGACGACGTCTCCCCGATCGAGGACTACACCGGCAATCTCGCCGTGGTCTTCGAGGACATCCACTTCGACGAGCCCGTCGCTCCGATCTCGGAGTGCCGTGAGAAGGACCTCACCTACGCGCGCCCGCTGACCGTCAAGGTCGCGTTCCAGAACCGCGAGACGGGCGAGATCCGCGAGCAGTCGGTCTTCATGGGGGACTTCCCGTGGATGACCTCGTCGGGCACATTCATCATCAACGGCACCGAGCGCGTGGTCGTCACGCAGCTGGTGCGTTCGCCGGGCGCCTACGTCATGGAGCCGAAGGATCGCGAGAAGCAGGTCTTCATCGCGAACCTGATGCCGGCCCGCGGCTCCTGGCTCGAGCTCGAGATCGACAAGAAGGGCAAGGTCTTCGTCCGCATCGACCGCAAGCGCAAGCTGCCGGTCACCGTTCTCCTGCGCGCGATGGGCTACGCCGAGGACGAGCAGATCCTCGACCTCTTCGACAACTCGCTCTACATCCGGAACACGATCGAGGCCGACACCGAGGTCACCCGCTCCGAGGAGGGCGCGCTGATCGAGCTGTTCAAGAAGCAGCGCCCGGGCGAGCCGCCCTCAGTGGACAACGCGAAGGCGCTCCTGAACCAGCTGTTCTTCGACCCGAAGCGCTACGACCTCACGCGCGTGGGTCGCTACAAGCTGAACTCGCGCCTGCACCTGGAGGAGGAACTCGACACGAGGACCCTCACCCACAACGACATCATCGCGCTGATCAAGGAGCTCATCTCGCTCCCGCGCGAGCTCGGCATCCCCGAGTCCGGCGAGTACGAGGAGGGCGAGCCGATCAAGGACTACGCCCTCGAGGCGTCGACGATGCCGCGTGAGCCGATCGCCGAGCGCCTCGACGAGTACGAGCACTTCGGCAACCGCCGCCTGCGCACCGTGGGCGAGCTCATCCAGGAGGCCTTCCGCATCGGTCTCTACCGGATGGAGCGCGTGGTCCGCGAGCGCCTCACCACCGAGGACTCCGACACGATCACGCCGCAGACGATCATCAACATCAGACCCGTAGTGGCCGCGCAGAAGGAGTTCTTCGGCTCCTCGCAGCTCTCGCAGTTCATGGATCAGACGAACTCGCTGTCCGGCCTCACCCACCGCAGGCGGCTCTCCGCCCTAGGCGCCGGTGGTCTCACCCGCGAGCGCGCACCCATCGAGGTCCGCGACGTACACCCGACCCACTACGGCCGGATGTGCCCGATCGAGACGCCGGAGGGCCCGAACATCGGCCTGATGGGCTCGCTCGCCTCCTACGCGGAGGTCTCGGAGCACGGCTTCGTCACCACCCCGTACCACGTGGTCCGCGGCGGCGTGGTCACCGACGAGGTGGTCCGCCTCGACGCGAACCAGGAGGAGGACCGGACGATCGCCCAGGCGAACGCCGAGCTCGACCCGAAGACCAACAAGCTGAAGGGCCCCCAGGTCACCTGCCGCTCATACGACGGCGAGCTGACCCTCGCCGCGCCCAAGGACGTCGACCTGATGGACGTCTCCCCGGACCAGATCTGGTCCGTGGCCACGGCGCTCATCCCGTTCCTCGAGCACGACGACGCCAACCGCGCGCTGATGGGCTCGAACATGCAGCGCCAGGCGGTGCCGCTCTTGAAGACCGAGGCTCCGCTGATCGGCACGGGCGTCGAGAAGCGCGCCGCTCTCGACACCGGCGACGTGGTGCTCGCGACCGACGCCGGCACGGTGTCCTTCGTCGACGCCGAGCGCATCGTCATCGACCACGGCTCGAAGAAGGACGAGTACGGCCTCTTCAAGTACATGCGCTCCAACCAGGGCACGATCATCCACCAGAAGCCGCGGGTCTCCGTCGGCGAGAAGGTGAAGACGGGCGACCTGCTGGCCGACGGCTCCTCGACGGACGCCGGCGAGCTTGCGCTCGGCAAGAACTGCATGGTCGCCTTCATGTCCTGGGAGGGCTACAACTTCGAGGACGCGATCATCCTGTCCGAGCGCCTCGTGAAGGACGACGAGCTCACCTCGATCCACATCGAGGAGTACGAGATCGACGCCCGCACCAC
>JACCYP010000006.1 GCA_013696425.1 Thermoleophilaceae bacterium | reverse complement strand
GACGTGGAGCGTGCGCAGGCGGAGCGGATGGCGAGCATCGCCAAGGCGCTGGGAGATCCCATCAGGCTCCAGCTCGTCGATGTCCTCAGGAAGCACGCCGGGAAGGTCTGTGTCTGCGAGCTGGTGCCGCTGTTCGACGTCGAGCAGTCCACGCTCTCCCACCATCTGAAGAAGCTGCGCCAGGTGGGGATCGTCGATGCCGAGCGCCGCAGCCTCTGGGCCTACTACTACGTCGTCCCCGACTCGCTGGAGGAGTTCGAGCAATGGCTGAGCAAGTGACATCACGCGAGGAGATCCGCGAGGCCGTGCGCGAACGCTATGCCCAGGCGGCGACGACCGCGGGCGAGGGCGGCTCCTGCAGCTGCTCGCCTGACATCGGGCTCACGGACGAGCAGGGTTCGAAGGTATTCGGCTCAATCCTCTACGACGTGGCCGCTCCCGAAGCGGCGGAGGCGCTCGAGGCCTCGCTCGGATGCGGCGTGCCCACCGCCGTGGCGGCCCTCAGCCCGGGAGAGACCGTGCTCGACCTCGGCTCAGGCGCAGGGGGCGACGTGCTGATCTCTGCCCGCAGGGTGGCGCCGGGAGGGAGCGCGATCGGGATCGACATGACCGACGAGATGGTCGCCCTCGCCCGCGCGAATGCCGCGAAGGCGGGTGTCGAGAACGTCGAGTTCCTGAAGGGCTACCTCGAGGAGATTCCGCTCCCGGATGCGTCCGTGGACGTCGTGATCTCGAACTGTGTGATCAACCTGGCCGCCGACAAGGCGAAGGTGCTCGCTGAGGCGGCCCGGGTCCTCAGGCCCGGCGGCCGCTTTGCGGTATCTGACGTGATCGCCGACGAGGAGATGGACGAGGACACGCGCGCCGACATGCGCCAGTGGACGGGCTGCATCGCCGGCGCCCTCACGCGTGAGGAGTTCGCGGCCGCCCTCGAGGCTGCGGGATTCGCCGAGATCACGATCGAGGAGACCCACCGCGTGCACGGCAAAGCGTCCTCGGCCCTGGTGCGCGCGCACTCCGGAGGCGTAGCGGGCAAGCGCGCCCAGTTCCAGGCAGGCGGCCGCTTAGACGGGTAAGGTCCGGGCACGGAGCGCTCAAGCTGTTCGGGAGCGAGACCGATGAATTCATGGAACGGACTCGGCACAGAAGCCTGACCGGAGTGCAGCGCTATCCAGACCAAAAAGCGAGTTGGGGATGAAACGTAGGCTGAAGCTCGGCTTGAGCCTCGTCGGGATCGTCGTGGCCTTCGCCATCGGCGCCACCGCGCCAGTGTCCGGACAGGGCGACGTCCCGGCGCAGGTGCCGACGGATCCAGCCGTGCCGGTCGCGCCTACACAGACGCCGCCCTCCACGCCCGCGCCCGCGCCGGCCCCTGCGCCACCTCCGGCGTCCTCCGATCCCGCCGCGGATCCGAACAACCCCCTTGGCGTGGCCCCGCCCGAGCCCCAGAAGGGCAACGGCCAGAAGCAGGGCGGCGACTCCGACCGCAAGGCGCGCCCCAAGCGCAAGAAGAAGGACAAGGCAGAGGGGCTCGACGCCGATGACGTGGCCAACCCATGCCAGACGCTCGCCGACGAGGTCGGCGGAGCGCAGTCTGAACTTCAGGTACAGGGTGAGCTTTCCGCCCGCGAGCGCCGCGCGCTACTCGCGAAGGAGCGCGACGCAGATCGCCGCCAGGCCGAGCTCGAGGACCTCTGCGAGCAGGCTGAGGAGCGCAAGGAACGCAAGAAGAAGCGCAAGCGCAAGCAGACCGAAGACCGCAACACCGACGGCTCCCCCGCGCCGAGCAACCCCGGTTTCATGGACGCCGGCCTGCCGGGCCCCGCCACCGTCACCGGGGTCCCCAACTTCGTCATCCGCAAGTTCAAGGTGCCGGTGTTCCTGCTGCCGATCTACCAGGCCGCCGGGATCCAGTACGGCGTGCGCTGGGAGGTATTGGCCGCGATCAACGAGATCGAGACCGACTACGGGCGCAACCTGAACGTCTCTAGCGCCGGCGCGCTCGGCTGGATGCAGTTCATGCCCGCCACCTGGCGCGCCTATGGCACCGACGCCAACAAGGACGGCAAGCGCGACCCCTACAACCCCGTCGATGCGATCTTCGCCGCCGCCCGCTACCTCAAGGCGGCCGGCTATGAGAAGGACGTAAAGCGCGCGATCTTCGCCTACAACCACGCCGACTGGTACGTCGACAGTGTGATGCTGCGCGCGAAGCTGATCGCCGGTGTCCCCTCGGACCTGACCGGCTCCCTGACCGGGCTCACCGAGGGCCGCTTCCCGGTCTATGCGAAGTCCCGCTACGCCGATGACCTCTCAGAGGTCGAGGCGACCAAGAAGTTCAAGCGCGGCCAGAACGCAGCGCGCGTCGAGGGCGGCAAGGCATCCCGCAACGGGATCGAGATCTACTCCCGCCCGAACGCGCCCGTGGTCGCCACCAACGACGGCATCGTCAAGAAGATCGGCAAGGACTCCCGCGGCAAGTTCATCGTGCTCCAGGACGTCTACGGCAACCAGTACTCCTACTACGGCCTCTCGAGCATCCAGCGGACCTACCCGGTCCCCAAGGACGAGGCCGGCTCCTACTCCGATGACACCGACGCCAAGGCGATCAAGGCAAACGCCCCCGACAAGGCCTCCGAGAAGCTGCCAAAGCCAAGGCTCGCCGCCTCCGCCGGGCGCCAGGCGCCCAAGGGCAAGGGCAAGGGCAAGGCCAAGCCGAAGGCCAGGAAGGGCACCGACTCGACCGCCCCCGCCCCCGCGAGTGAGGACTCAGCCGCCTCCAACCCCCTCAAGCAGCGCCTCTTTGCCCACCCCGCCCGCCCGGCCGCGCGCTCGGCCGGCGGTGCCGAGCAGCTCCTGAACTCAAAGGTCGGCTCCAAGGGCTACACCACCTTCTCGGGCTACTTCAGCCGCGCCTTTGGCCTCGACGCCAAGGACGTCCGCCTGAAGCCGATGCGCAAGGGCGCACGCGTGATCGGCGGCACGATCCTCGGCCGGATCGGCAAGCCCGACCCGGACAAGGCCGCCCACCTCTACTTCGAGATCCGCCCCGCCGGGCGGGGCGCACCGCGGATCGACCCCAAGCCGATCCTCGATGGCTGGAAGCTGCTCGAGGCGACCGCGATCTACCGCGCCTCGGGGCGCAACGCGCTCTATGGCGATGATGAGGACAACTTCTCGATCGGCCAGGTCATGCTGCTGCCCAAGCCCTTGCTCGAGAAGCGCGTGCTCTCAGACTCCCGCATCGACATCTACCCCGGCGGGCGCCAGGACATCCAGTCGGGCCAGATCGACCGGCGCGTGCTCGTCACGCTCGCATTCCTCGCGGAGTCGGGCCTGAAGCCCTCGGTGACGAGCCTCAAGTCCGGCCATGGCGTGTACACGAAGTCCGGCAACGTCTCCCACCACTCCTCCGGCAACGCCGTCGACATCTCCCAGATCAACGGCGTCCCGATCCTCGGCCACCAGGAGGAGGGCGGGGTCACCGAACAGGCGATCGACCGCATGATGGCGCTGCAGGGCACCGTCCAGCCCGCGCAGGTGATCTCGCTGATCGAGAAGGGCGGCCCGACGCTCGCGATGGCCGACCACGCCGACCACATCCACGTCGGCTTCCGCCCAATGTTCGGCGCCAACAAGAAACTCGGCAAGCAGGCCTTCGCACTGCTCAAGCCCGGCCAGTGGGAGGACCTCGTCAAGCAGCTCGGGACGATCGAGAACCCGGTCGTGCCGACCAAGCCCAGCCGCTTCGCGCTCCCGGCCGAGAAGAACAAGAAGCGCTCGAGCGAAGCGCACGCCGGCGAATAGC
>JACCYP010000235.1 GCA_013696425.1 Thermoleophilaceae bacterium | reverse complement strand
TCCGCGCGAGCGGCTGGCGGGCACGCTGGCCGCGATCGGCGCCGGCGTCGGCGCGGGCGCCTCGATCCTGCGCGTGCACGACGTACAGGCCGTTCGCGACTACCTCGCGGTGCGCGCCGTGCTGCACGGGGACGCCGACGCGCCCGATGCCGCGCTCGCCGAAAGTCTCCGCTGCGAATCGAAAAACCTGGGCTAGATTGGAAGCGTGCGTCGGTCGCTCGCATTCATCGCCGCCGTAACGGCTCTGTTTGCACTTCCCGCCGAAGCCGGAGCGATCGCCACCGAGTGCGCGAACTTCGACCTCTCGGCGTCGAAGTCGAGCATCGCGAAGGTCGAGGCCGCGGTGGCCCGTCTCGTGAACGAGGAGCGCACGAGCCGGGGACTCAATGCCCTCAAGCGCGACGCGAAGCTCGGCCGCGCGGCGCGCGGGCACTCAAAGGACATGGCCACGCGCAGGTACTTCGACCACGACAGCCCGAGCGGCAGGGATCCGGGCGACCGGATCGCCGCCGCCAGCTATCGCGCGAGCTTCTGGGGCGAGAACATCTTCCTTGGGCTGCGCACCGCCGGCGGCGTCATGGGCGGCTGGATGGCGAGCCAGGGCCACTGCACCAACATCCTCAGCCCGGACGCGCTCGACATCGGCGGCGGCACTGCGGTCGGGCGCTCGCCGCTCTGGACCCAGGTGTTCGGCCGCGCCTCGAGCGCCAACACCCCGTCGGCTCCGAGTCGCCGGCGCGCGGCTGCCCGTACAAGGGTCGCGTCTACACCAACCGTTAGCGTCGGACTCATGTCTACGATGCTGGTCCCCGCGAAGCGGTAGCAGTGAAGATCTTCATCGACACGAGCACCGTGGTGGTGAAGGTGCCGTTCTCGCCCGAGGGCCTGGCGGCCACCCGCGCGCTCTCCGACGACGGCATCCCACGCCGTCACCGCCGCCCGCCGGCTGCCGGGACTTGTGGCGGACCGCGCGCAGCCCATAGCCCGCTAGATTAGTTCCGCGGGGCATCCTGCCCCGCGTTCTGTAAGCCATGGCGGCATCCAGCCGCCGATGTTGCATTCCGCCGGCGCGACCGCGCCGGGTACATCCCCGCAATGAGGAGCACCACAAAGTGTCAGTCCTGAAGAAGTCCGAGCTCGAAGCCTCGAGCCTGTCCGACCTCCACGCCCTCGCTTCCGAGCTGGGCCTCGAGAGCTACCGCCGTCTGCGCAAGGAGCAGCTGATCAAGGCGCTCCTGGGCGAGTCCGGCGATTCCAACTCCGCCGTCGAAGACGCCGACGCCGCCGAAGAGCTCGGCGAAGAGGCTGCCGACCTCCAGCCGGACGAGGACGAGGAGGAAGAAGAAAAGCCCAAGCGCTCCCGCGGTGGTCGTGGCCGTGGCCGCGGTGGCCGCGGTCGTGGCCGTGCCCGCGCCGAGGAGGTCGAGGACGTAGAGGAAGAGGACGACTTTGGCGACGAGGACGAAGAGGAGGGCGAGGACGACTTCCGCGGCGGAACGCTCGACGTGCTGCCGAACGGCAGCGGATTCCTGCGCGCCGACCCCTTCGCCCACGGCAAGGAGGACGTGTACGTGTCACCCGCCCAGATCCGTCGCTGTGAGCTGCGCGCCGGGGACTCGATCGAGGGCCCGGTGCGCCCGCCGCGGCGCTCGGAGCGCTACCCCTCGCTCGTGCGCGTGGAGAGTGTGAACGGCGGTCCCGCCGAGCCGCCGGTCGAACGGCCGAGCTTCCAGTCGCTCACCGCCGTGTGGCCCACGGAGGAGCTGACAAAGCCCTCCACGGGCGATCCCATCAGCAAGGGCGCGCGGGTCGCGATCAGCGGTCCCGGAGCCTCGAAGCTGCTGCGTGAGCTGGCCGATGCGCTGCGCAGCGAGTCACTCACGATCGTGCTCGCGGGCGCGCTGCCGGAGGAGGTCACCGAATGGCGTCGCGCCTTCGAGAACGTGCCGCTCGCGGGCGGGAGCTTCGACCGCGCCGGCGACGAGCAGGCCCAGGCGGCAGAGGTGGCCGTCGAGCTGGCCAAGCGCGTCACCGAGAACGGCAAGCACGCCGTGGTGGTGGTCGACTCCCTGGACGCCCTCCCGGCCGCCTCGGCCAGGCGCGTGTTCGGCGCCGGGCGGAACACCGAGGAGGCGGGAACGCTCACGGTGATCGCGGCCGCCGACGCGCCCGAGCTACAGCGCCTCGCCACCGCCCGTATCGAGACGAGCTAGCTAGCCGCGGCTATAGGCCACCCGGGCCCACGAGGGCTCGGGTGAGAGCTCGATGAGCTCGAAGTCGCGGTCGGGCTGGGCGTAGCCGAAGGAGTGGTCCTCCTCGTCGAAGACCACCTCGAGCTCACCCTCCTTCACGCGCTGGTCCAGCCACGCGCCGCGGAACACCAGGCGGCGCAGCCAGTGGACGAGTGAGCGGTCGGAGGGGCCGGCGAGCTCGTCCCAGCACTCGTTCACGTGCTGGCCGAGCTCCGAGCCCGGGTCCTTCACCTCGCCGTTCACGGCCAGGTTCACCAGATCCTCGCGCTCCTCGTCCTCTAGCCGGTGATCGACGAATCCGAGCTTCATGGCGGCCTGTTCCACGCGCTCGGTGAAGTCACGTTCGTTGAACGTGAATCTGAGTTCCCCGTACTCGAGGACGTAGTCCGCGCCGGACTCGTAGTTTCCGCGTCTAGTCGTGTCCATATAGAAAAAGTGCCCCTCCCGTGGGGCGTCGGCATCATAGGTAGACCTCCTCCCGCGGGAACAGGGCTGCAACGGGTCTTGCGGTTAGGTGGTCGGCCGGGGGGCGAGTTTTCCCGCCCCGTCACTTACGGGTGCACATGGCCGAACGCACCCGACAGGTACTGATCGTGGAGGACGACGAGCGCACCAGCGCCTTCCTCGCGGACAATCTCGCCGCCGACGGCTTCGGCGTGGCTACGGCTACCGGCGCCGCCGAGGCCCTGCGCCAGATCGAGGTGCGCCAGCCCGACGTGCTGCTGCTCGACCTCGGCCTCTCCGCCGGTCACGGGCTCCAGGTGCTCGACGGCGTCCGCAGCGCCGACGGACTCGGCTCGCGGATCGACCCAGACATCCCGGTGATCGTGCTCACCGGCCGCTCGGGCGAGCGCGACCGTGTCCGTGGATTCGAACGCGGGGCAGACGACTTCGTCCTCAAACCCTTTTCGTACGCCGAACTGCTCTGGCGTGTGCGGGCGCTCCTGCGGCGCTCGGCCGCACGGCTCGCCAAGGGCGTGGTCACGGTGGGGGAGCTGAGCGTCGACCCGGCCACGCGCGAGGTGAGCCTCGGAGGTGAGCCCATCGCACTCTCGCCCAAGGAGTTCGCGCTGCTTCACGCTCTGGCAAGTGACCCTCGCCGCGTGTATCCCAAGAATGAGCTGCTGCGCGACGTGTGGGGATACGTGTCGGTCGGGAGCACGCGTACGCTCGACGCCCACGCGTGCCGGCTGCGAAAGAAGCTCGGCGGCGAGCGCTGGGTGGTGTCGCTGCGGGGCGTCGGCTACCGGCTGACGGATCAGCTGTGACCTGGGTGCTTCTGCTGATCGCCGTGGGGTACGTCGTCTGGCTTCGGCGCCGGCTTGCCCTGGTGGCCGACGCCGAGCACGAGCTGCGCGGTCCGGTGACCGCGCTGAGCCTCGGCATCGAGGCGCTCGCTCGGGCCGCCGGTCGTCCGCATGGCTTGGATTGCGATTTGGCTCGGGTACGGCTGGCTCTGGAGGATCTCGGTGCGGCGCGTTCCGGGCGGCGCGCACGCGCCTCATCCGAGCTTCGCAGCGCCCAGGCACTCGGGAACCTCGTCGCCAATGCCGAGGAGCACGGCGGCGGGTTGCGTTCGGTTTCCTCGCGGCAGGTCGGTTCGCTGCTGCGGCTCGAGGTGGCCGACCGCGGGCGGGGGATGGCCATTGCGCGCCGCGCTGCCGCCGACGCCGGCGGGCGGGTGGATCTCGACCTGCGTCCGGGCGGCTCGCTGGCTGTGCTGGAGCTCCCGGCGCCCGAGGCGTGAAGGCCCGGCGCAGCCGCGCTTTCGCGCTGCTCGCGGCCGCCCTCGCGTGCGGAGCACTCGCGGCGTCGTCGGTCAGCGGTCGCGTGGCCGAGGTGGAGGAGCAGGTGGGCGGGCTGGAACCGGTCGTCGTCGCGCGCTCGCGGATCCCGGCCGGCACGAAGCTCGATCCCGGCCGGATCGCGCGGCTGCTCACCGTGCGCAAGGTGCCGCGGCGGTTCCTGCCCTCCGACGCACTCGCGGCGCCCGGGCAGGCGCGCGATGCCACGCTGGCGGTCGAGCTGCCGTCGGGGTCATATATCACTGCCGCTGCGCTCGGGGGCGGCGAGAGCGCACCCGAGGGTGAGGGGCCGCCGCTCCGGCTCGGGGAGCGGGCGGTCGAGGTTGCCGTGGCGGGCTCGGACTCTTTGGCTTCGGTGCCGGGCTCTCGCGTGGACGTCCTCGTGACGTCCGAGAGGCGCTCGTTCGTCGCCCTCGAAGACGCCGAACTGCTCGAGCTCCGAGCGGGGGCGGCTACCGAAACAGCGGGCAATGGAGGTGGTGGTTCGGGCGCTTCCGTTCCCTCCGCTACGGCGGTGCTGCGCGTCACCGCACGGCAGGCCGTCTATCTCACGGCCGCTCAGTCCTTCGCGCGCGAGGTGCGGTTGCTCGCGCGGCCCCCCGGCGACCGGCGCTCCGTCGGCGCCGCGGCGGTCTCGGCCGGCGAGTTGTGAGGTCGACCGCTCGATTAGGCACCCGTGGGGTGCACGATCGAGCGCCCGGCGGGGTCAGGCGCTAGGCCTGGAGGGTTTCCAGCTCGCCCTCGGGCGTGCCGAGGAGCACCACGTCGGCCATGTCGATGAAGAGGCCGTGCTCCATCACGCCCGGTACCGCGGCGAGGGTCGCGCCCCAGGCGCGGAGATTGGCCTCTGGGGCACCGAGAGCCGCGCCCGGCGCGAGATCGTCCGCGCGTTCGGGGATCGCGCAGTCGAGGATGTGATGGCCCTCGTCGGTCCTGTAGGGCTCGCCGTCGCGCTGCACCCGCAGCACGGCATCGCCCACGAGCCCGGACTCGAGCAGGCGCCGGCGCGTGTCGCGCCAGGCGAACCGCGCCACCTCGACCGGCAGCCCGCGGGTGGCGCCGAGGCGGGGCACGAGCTTGGCCGTCTCGGCCACGCACACGAACCGCTCGGCGGCCGAGATCACGAGCTTCTCCCGCAGGAGCGCCCCACCGCCGCCCTTCAGCAGCCCGAGCGAGGGGCCGACCTCGTCCGCGCCGTCCACGGCCACGGAGAGCGCCAGCTCGCCATCGAGCTCGAGCACCTCGATGCCCGCTTCGCGGGCCTTCGTGTCCGTCGCCGAGGAGGCGCACACCGCGCGCAGGGGCGGCCCCGAGGGCCAGCGATCCCGGAGCGCCTCGATCACCGCCCATACGGCCCGGCCGGAGCCGAGCCCGATGGTGTCGCCCTCGGGCAGCATCTCCATCGCTGCACGGGCGGCCGCGTGGCGCGCGAGGTTCTGCTCGTCCGAGCCCATGGGGGCGCTCAGACTATTCGGCGGTCAGCCGAGGCGGACGTAGGGCACGGGCCGCCGACCTGCCGGGCGGGCGTTTAGGAACCTGGACGGATGTCCACCAGGCGCTCCGCGAGCTCCAGGTAGTGCGGCCAGAATTCCTCGCCCCGGGAGCCCTCACGGCGCACCAGCACGCCGCTTCCGTCGGCCTCTATCTGCACGCCGGACCAGATGCGGCTCTCGTCCGCGACGGTCTCGTCGAGCGCCTGGCGCACGCGCCGCGGCGTGTGCGGGCCTGCCACCAGGCGCCCCAGCTCCTCACGCGCGGAGAACATGTGCGCGGCGCCGTTCACGTGGACGCGGATGGAGTCCCGGCGGATGTCGACCTCCACGCGATGGCCGTGGCGCTCGCCGCGCAGGGAGCGCGTGCGTCCCTCGCCTTGGGTCACCTCGAGCCCGAGGGTGCTCGGACCGGTGCGTCGCGTGCCGGCCGCGCGCACGACTGCCCGCCGGCGGAGCGCGAGCAGGCCGCCGACGGCGAGGAGCACGAGCACGATCACGAACAGGGCCGACACGGCCCGCATCCTGCCAGCCTCCGCTGGTCCGTGATTCCCAAACCTCTGGACAGATGTCCGATAGCCGGGTGACATCATGCGGGAAACGCTAGGTTCTAGGAGGTTTGGGCCCTCAATTGAAACCTGAGGTCAGCCACGCGCTGCCACACGATGCTGCGCTGCAGATCGTCGTCGTCGAGGACTCCCCGGACTACGGAGCACTCGTGCAGGCGATGCTGCTCGAACACTGGCCCGGAGCGTTCAACATCCACGCCTTCGACCGCATCGAGCTGGCCACCGGATGGCTCGCCGAGAACACGGCCGGCTGCGTGCTTCTCGACCTCTCGCTTCCCGACGCGGACGGGCTCGACGGCGTGAACCGCATTCAGCACGTGGCCGGCGACGTGCCGATCGTCGTGCTCTCCGGAAACGACGACGAGCAACTTGCGCTCGAGGCGGTGAAGGGCGGCGTTCAGGATTACCTGCTCAAGCGCTCGGTGGACGGACCGCTGCTGGCCCGCGCCGTGCGCTACGCCATCGAGCGCCGCAGGGCGGAGCTCGAGCTCTCCCATCTCGCGCTCCACGACGCGCTCACCGGGCTGCCCAACCGCGTGCTCTTCGAGGACCGCCTGGAGCTCGCGTTCGCACGCGCGGCGCGGGCGCAGGACGGCGGCCGCGTGGCGGTGCTCTTCCTCGATCTCGACCGCTTCAAGCTCGTGAACGACTCGCTCGGGCACGCGGCCGGCGACGAGATGCTGGTGGAGGTCTCGAACCGGATCGCCGGCGTGATGCGCCCCACCGACACCGTCGCCCGATTCGGCGGCGACGAGTTCGCCGTGCTGTGCGAGCAGATCGGCCACCCGCGTGAGCTGATCGCTGTGGCCGAGCGCATCCGCGCCGCGGTCGCTGCGCCCATGCAGGTGCGCCGGCGCGAGATGTTCGTGACGGCGAGCATCGGCATCGCTCTCGCTGAACAGCCCAATCCGCATGCCGAGACGGTGCTCCGAAACGCCGACACGGCCATGTACCGGGCGAAGGACCACGGCGGAATCGAGATGTTCGATCGCCGCCTGCAGGCGGCGATCGCCGAGCGGCTGAAGCTCGAGCACGACCTGCACCGCGCGCTTCGCGACGGCCAGCTGCGGTTGCACTACCAGCCCCTCATCAGCGTCGACGGCGGCAGGATGCGCGGCGTCGAGGCGCTCGTGCGCTGGCAGCACCCCGAGCATGGTCTGCTCCAGCCGATCGAGTTCATCCCGCTCGCCGAGGAGACCGGCCTCATCGACCAGCTCGGCGACTGGGTGATGAACGAGGCCTGCCAGCAGCTCGCCCGCTGGCAGAGCGACGGCCGCGCGATCGAGGTGAGCGTGAACGTCTCGCCCAGGCAGCTGCGCCCTGCGCTCGCCGACCGCGTGGCCGGCGTGATCGACAGCACCGGCGTGCACCCGCCGCGGCTGTGCCTCGAGATCACGGAGAGCCAGGCCGTGGGCGACGACGCAGAGACGATGCTCACGATCGAGCGCCTCAAGGGCCTCGGCGTGAAGATCGCCATCGACGACTTCGGCTCCGGCTACTCGACGCTCACCTATCTCAACCGGCTTCCCCTGGACCAGCTGAAGATCGACCGCTCGTTCGTGACCGGCGTCGACCTCGACCCGCACAAGCTGCAGGTGCTCTCTGCACTGATCGCGCTGGCCGAGGCGCTCGGGGTGACCGCGGTGGCGGAGGGGGTCGAGGAGGAGGGCGACCTCACGCGCCTGCGGGCGATGGGATGCGACGCCGCCCAGGGCTTCTGCCTCGGACGGCCGGTGCCGCCCGGGGAGATCGACGCGTTGCTGAACAACGGCGCCTGATTCCACGCAAGCGCCAGATCAGCGAGGAGCTCGAGCGCATGCGCGAGGACCTCGCGAGCGCCCGGGCCGAGCTCGAGCGCCGGGCAGCTGACTCTGAGGACCACGCGGCCGAGCTGGAGCGCCTGCGCCGCGAGCTCGAGCGCGCGAACGAGGATGTCGAGCAGCTCGCCCACGCGGCGTCCCACGACCTGAACGAGCCGCTGCGGGTGATCGCGGGCTTCACGGAGTTGCTCGAGACGCGGGAGCTGGACGCCGAGACGCTCAAGTTCCTCGGCCTCATTCGTGAGTCCTCGAGCCGCATGCAGAGCCTGATCACCGACATGCTCGCCCTGTCGCGGGTGAGCCGCGCGGAGCATTCTTTCGGCGCGGTCGACCTGGCGGCGCTCCTCGACGACGTGAAGACCATGCTCGCGCCTGCGATCGGCGCGGCCGGCGCGGAGGTGGAGGGAAGCGGGCTCCCGGTGGTGGAGGCCGACGCCTCCCAGCTCTCACAGGTGCTCCAGCAGCTGATCGGCAACGCGATCAAGTTCCACGGCGAGCGGGTACCCGAGGTGGAGGTCTGGGCGGCGAGCGTTCCCGAGGGATGGCGCGTCTCGGTGCGCGACAACGGCATCGGCATCGACCCGGCTCGCGCCGACCAGGTGTTCGGGGTCTTCAAGCGCCTGCACACGCGCCAGCAGGCCCCCGGCAACGGCATTGGCCTTGCCATCTGCCAGAAGGTGGTGGCGCGCCACGGCGGCCGGATCTGGGTCGAGCCGACCCCAGGGGGCGGGGCCACCATCTGCTTCACGCTCGCCGGGAGGGCCGCCGCCGGTGCCGGGTGAGCGCATCCGCGTCGTGCTCTGCGACGACCACGCCGAGTACCGCCTGCTGATCCGGCTCGCGCTGGAGGAGGATCCGCGGATCAGGGTGGTGGGGGAGGCCGAGGACGGTCGCAGGGGCGTCGAGCTGATAGCCCAGCTGCGGCCCGATGTGTGCCTGCTCGACCTCTCGATGCCGGAGCTCGGCGGCCTCGAGGCGCTCCCGCTAATACGCGAGGGGTCGCCGGAGACGAAGATCATCGTGCTCTCGGGCTTCAGTCGCGAAGGGATAACCGCGTCGTCTGCGATCGACCGCGACGCACACGCCTATCTGGAGAAGGGCGAATCGCTGGACGGCATCCGCCGGGCCGTGCTGGAAGCTGCGGAAGTCATCGGGGGGTAGTTTGCTAAAGTAATTAGCGTGCCTAACCAAGTTGCGCCACCCGATGTAGCTCCTCACCTGAGGCTGGTGATCACGCGCATGGCCAGGCGCCTGCGCCAAGAGGCCGGCCCCGGGCTGTCCCCTTCGCTCACCGCCGCGCTCGCCACCGTCGAGCGCCACGGCCCGCTCACCCCGAGCGGCCTCGCGGATCTAGAGCGCATCCAGCGCCCGACCGCAACGCGCGTGATCGAGAAACTCGTGGGGGAGGGGCTCGTCGAGAAGACGCGCGATCCCGATGACGGGCGCGCGTTCCTCGTGAGCGTCTCGAAGGACGGCCGCGCGCTGATCCGCAAGCTGCGCTCACGCAAGAGCGCCTACCTCGAGAAACGCCTGCGCGCGCTCGAGCCGGAGGACCGCGCCACGCTCGCGCGCGCGTCAGAGATCCTGGAGCGGATGCTCCGTGAGGAGTCTTGAGCGCGGCGACCCTCCGTCGTCCCTTCGAGTCCCTCTCGATCCCCAACTACCGGCGCTGGTTCGCCGGCCTGGTTGTCTCGATCAGCGGCAACTGGATGCAGACGGTGGCCGAGCTGTGGCTCGTGCTCACGATCACCGGCAGCGCGCTCGCAGTCGGCGTCACGACCGCCCTGCAGTTCCTGCCGATGCTCATTGCCGGTGCGTGGGGCGGCCTCGTTGCCGACCGCCACGACAAGCGCCGGCTGCTGATCCTCACCCAGGCGCTGATGGCCCTCCCGGCACTCGCGCTGTGGGCGCTCACGGCCTCGGGCTCGGTCGAGCTGTGGATGATCTTCGCGCTGGTGTTCGCGCGCGGCGCGGTGAACGCCGTCGACAACCCGGCCCGCCACGCGTTCCTGATCGAGCTCGTCGGCCCCGACCGGCTGGTGAACGCCGTGGGACTGAACAGCGCGATCATCCACACCGCGCGCGTGCTCGGGCCGGCGCTCGCGGGCGTCGTGATCGCGGGCTTCGGCGTGGCCACCTGCTTCGCGCTGAACGGCATCTCCTTCGCCGCCACGCTCATCTCGCTGCGGATGCTCGACCCCGACCGGCTGCACCCGGCGGAGGTGGCCCTGCGCGAGAAGGGCCAGCTGCGATCGGGGTTCGCGTACGTGCGGCGCACGCCCGAGCTGCGGGTGCCGCTGGCGCTCATGGCCGTGGCAGGCACGTTCTCGTTCAACTTCCAGGTGCTGCTGCCGCTACTGGCGCGGTTCTCGTTCGACGGCGACGCCTCGGTGTACGCGGCGTTCACCGCCGCCATGGGCGCGGGCGCCGTGGTGGGCGCGCTCACGATGGGCGCACGCGGGCGCGTCAGCCCGCGGTTCGTGGCGCTCTCGGCGATCGTATTCGGCGCCGTGACGGTGGCCGCCGCCTCCGCGCCGACGATCGGCACGGAGATGGCGGCGCTCGCGGTCACCGGCGCGGCGAGCGTGGTGTTCGCCTCCGCGGTGGCCTCGACGCTGCAGCTGACGGTGGAACCGTCGATGCGCGGGCGCGTGATGGCGCTGTTCTCGATCGTCTATCTCGGCTCGACCCCCATCGGCGGACCGCTCGCCGCATGGATGGCCCACGTGGCCGGGCCGCGCGCTGCGCTGCTCATGGGTGCGCTCGCCGCGGGGGCCGCCGGCCTCGCCGGGCTGGCCGTAGACCTCGGGGGTCGTGGCAGATGGCGGCTTCGGGCTCGGCAACGGGTCCGGCGCCTAGAGTCACGCGCGTGGTGGAACCGTTCTACGTCGCCGACGGGGAGCGATTCGTGCCCGCCGAGCCCACACGCGGGCCCTGGGACCCGGACGCGCAGCACGCCGGCCCGCCGGCGGCCCTGCTCGGACGAGCGATCGAGCGCCACGCCGGCATCGACGGCGCCCAGGTAGGGCGCGTCACGCTCGAGATCCTCGGCTCGGTGCCGCTCGCCCCGCTCTCCATGCACCTGCTGCGTTCGTCGCGGCCGGCGGCTACCACCATCACCTCGGCCTGAACACCTGGCGCGGGGAGGGCGTGCCGCCGGCGCCCGACGATGTGGTGGGGCTGCGTGAGTGGACCGTGGTGCTCGATCGCTCTGACGAGGTGGAGAAGGTGCGCGAGCGGCTCGGGGCGGCCGGCCTGGCCGTCGAGGACCGCGAGCACGGTTTTGCCGCCTAGTCCGAGGCTTCGGCCGCGGGCTGGATGTCGGCGGCGCGGCGTGCCCTGCGTCCGGCGAAGCGCAATGCCACGACCCTCACGGGGTCGAGGTCCGCACGAAGCTCGTCCACCTTGTCGACGAGCGGGCCCATGCGCGACTCGATGCCCTCCACGCGCGGGCAGAGGTCCTCGACGTTCGCGTTCAGTTGCTCCACGCGTTTGTCGAGGGCGCGGATGTCCTTGCGCATCCCGACGAACTCCCGGTTCATCGCGGTCACACCAGCAGCGATCTCATCCAGATTGCGTACCACGCGGTCGATCGCACCGGCGAGGTTGCCGGCGCTGCTGGCCACGGCACCGGCTGGGCCCGGGATCTTCACGCCGGGGAGCATAGGATGCCCGCCATGTCCACGATGCTGGTCCCCGCGAAACGGTAGCAGTGCCCACAGCGCAACGCGAGCACGACGTGGTTCTCCTGGGCGCGACCGGATTCACCGGCGCGCTCACGGCCGAGTACCTCCTGGAGAACAACCCCGGCGGCGCCAAGATCGCGCTCGCAGGCCGCAATCTCGAGAAGCTCGGAGCCCTGAAGGACCGCCTCGGCGCCGACGTGCCGCTCCTGAAGGCAGACGTGACCGACGCCTCCTCGTTGCGCGATCTGGCCGAGTCCACGAAGGCCGTGGCCACCACGGTCGGCCCCTACATCAACTACGGCGAGCCGCTGGTGGCCGCCTGCTCGGCGGCCGGCACCGACTACCTCGACCTCACGGGCGAGCCCGAGTTCGTGGACCTCATGTACGTCCGCCATCACGCGACCGCGGTGAAGAACGGTGCGCGCCTGGTGCACTGCTGCGGCTTTGACTCGATCCCGCACGACCTCGGCGCGCAGTTCACGGTCGAGCAGCTGCCCGAGCACGTGCCGATCAAGGTCGAGGGCTTCGTGCGCGCCGGCGGGCGCTTCTCGGGTGGCACCGCGCACTCGGCGATCACGGCGTTCTCGCGCTTTCGCCAGTGGCGCCAGGTGGCCGGCGAGCGCAAGCGAATGGAGGAGAGACCTTCCGGCCGGAAGGTGTCCGGCGTGAAGGGAGCGCCGCACCGCGAGGCCGATCTCGGCTGGGTGCTCCCGATGCCGACGATCGATCCCCAGATCGTGCTGCGTTCGGGGCGCGCCCTGGCGCGTTACGGACCGGAGTTCTCCTACGGTCACTTCATGGTGCCGGGCGGGCTGCCCGCGGCGGCGGCGGTCACCGCAGGTGTCGGCCTCGTGGGAGTGGCATCGCAGATTCCCCCGGCGCGGAACTTCCTCCTCGGCCGCATCGATCCCGGCGACGGGCCCACCGAGGCCCAGCGCGCCAAGGGCTGGTTCAAGGTCCGCTTCCACGGCGAGGCGGGCGGCGAGAAGGTCGTGACCGAGGTCGCCGGGGGCGATCCGGGCTATGGCGAGACGGCGAAGATGCTCGCCGAATCGGCGCTGTGCATCGCTTCCGACGAGCTGCCGCAGACCGCCGGCCAGGTGACCACCGCGCAGGCGATGGGCGAGGCTCTGCGTGGACGGCTCGATGCCCGCGGCATCACCTTTGGCGTGCTCTCCAGCTGACCAGGAAGTCCGTCGCGCGGTTGGTGAGGAGCGAGATGTGGCCCTCCCCGGGGCACAGGTGGAGGGTGCCCTCCGGCAGGCGGTCCGCCAGCACTCGGGCATGGCTGACCGGCACAAGCGTGTCCTCCTCGCCTTGCCACACGTCGACGGGGCACGCCACCTCCTCGAGCCCGAAGCCGAGCGGCCCTCCGAACACCCTGTAGTCCTCGATCACTCCGGCCGGTCCCTGCCGCAGCGCGTCCTTGAGGTAGTCCGGCGGCCCGTGGGCGTGAACCGCAGCGGCGTCGGGCGCGGGCAGGCTGCGCTCGAGCCGTTTCTGCAGTCGCCCCGGCGAGGGGCGTCCGAAGGCGGCGTTCAGGAGTATCCGCGCGAGGGCCGGGGCGCGCCTCGACAGCACGATCATGGCGCGGTCCGGTCGGCTGAGACCGCGGTGGCCGACGAGCTCGTACGGGGCGGAGGCGGCGAGCAGCGCAAGGTGTTCGACGCGTCCCGGCGCCTCGCGGGCGAGCGCGAGTGCATATGAGCCGCCCGCCGACCACCCCGCGACGCGGAAGTTCCCGATGCCGAGGTCGTCAGCCAGCGCCAGCGCCTCGGCGGGCCAGTCGCCCAGCGCGCGGCCGGGAGCCGGCGGCGTGCCACCGATGCCGGGACGGTCGGGAGCGATCACGCGGACGCCGAGCTCGCGAGCTGCCTCACGGACCATCGCCGCATCGAGTGAACACGACGCGCCGCCGTGACACCACATCAGCGGCGCTCCCTCGGGATCGCCGTACTCGCGGTGGGACGGGATCACGCCGGGCACGCTAACCGGCCAGGGGGGTGGATCGGGACCGGGCGGCCCCTTACTCGGACATGGACCCACTCGACGAGCTCGCCGAGGCCCTGCGCGAGAAGCTGATCGAGCGTGCGCGGGCCGGGGAGGAGGCCGACGTGGCCACGCTCGTGGAGGCCGAGACCGGCGCGCTCTCGGAGGCCGAGCGTGAAGAGGTGCGGGCGCGCGTGGTGCGCCTGGCCACCGGCCTCGGGCCGCTCGAGGCGCTGCTCGCGGACCCCGCCGTCGACGAGGTGATGGTGAACGGCGCTGGCACGGTGTGGGTGGAGCGCGCCGGGCGGATCGAGGCGACCGGTGTGCGGTTCGACGACGAGGCCGGACTGATGCACGCCATCGAGCGCGTGCTCGCGCCGCTCGGGCGGCGGGTGGACGAGGCCTCGCCGCTGTGCGACGCGCGGCTGGCCGACGGCTCGCGCGTGAACGTGGTGATCCCACCGCTCGCGGTCGACGGGCCGTGCCTCACGATCAGGCGTTTCCGCGCGCGCGGGTTCGGGCTCGGCGACCTCGTCGCCAACGGCACCATGCCCGCGCAGCTCGCGGAGCTGCTGGCCGGCTGCGTGCGCTCCCGGCTCACGATCCTCGTGAGCGGTGGCACCGGCTCGGGGAAGACCACCACCTTGAACGCGCTCTCCGGCGCCATCGGCGCCGAGGAGCGCGTGGTGACGATCGAGGACGCCGCCGAGCTGGCGCTGCGCCAGCCGCATGTGGTCCGCCTCGAGGCGCGCCCGCCGAACCTCGAGGGCCGCGGCGAGGTCACGATCCGGGCGCTTGTGAAGAACGCCCTGCGGATGCGGCCCGACCGGATCGTGATGGGGGAGGTGCGCGGCGCCGAGGCCCTGGATCTGCTGCTCGCCCTGAATACCGGCCACGAGGGCTCGCTCAGCACCGTGCACGCGAACTCGGCTCCCGAGGCGCTGCGCCGCGTCGAGACACTCGCGCTGATGGCGGGCCTCGGGCTCCCGCACGAGGCGGTCCGCGAACAGGTGGCCGGGGCCTTCGACCTCGTGGTCCACCAGGCCCGCCGCCCGGGTGGCGGGCGGCGGATCGAGTCGGTGGCGGCCGTGGCCGGCGGCGGCGTCCGCGAGGTCTACCGGGCGTGACGGAGGATCGAGTGCGCGTTTGTACGTGTACTACGCGTCGAATCGCGATCTCGATCGCCGGGGGCGCCCGGTGAGCGCACCTGCACTCGCGTTCGCCTCCGGTGCGCTCGCGCTCCTCGCCGCCGCCCAGGCGCTCCCCGCCCTCAGGGCCGAGACCCGTCGGCGCACACCGGCCCTGACG
>JACCYP010000332.1 GCA_013696425.1 Thermoleophilaceae bacterium | reverse complement strand
CGCCAACGGCGCGAGCTTCGCGGCGGTCGACGAGGTGCGCAACCGCGAGGAGGACACCAACAAGATCCTCGAGGTCACGGGTGTGGTGAAGGGCGTGGCCGCCGGCCTGGCGATCCTGCTCACGCTGGCCTCGATCGCGCTCATCGCCAACACCATCCGGCTGTCGATCTTCGCGCGCCGGCGCGAGGTCGAGGTGATGAAGCTCGTGGGTGCGACCAACTGGTTCATCCGCTGGCCATTCGTGATCGAGGGCGTGATCGTCGGTTTCATGGGCGGCCTCGCCGCGATCCTGCTGCTCGCGATCCTGAAGGGCACCGTCGTCGATCCGCTGTCGGAGCAGCTCGCCCTGCTCCAGGCGCCCAACACGATCGACTTCGGCCTGCTCGTGGCGGTCCTGCTGTTCGCCTGCGTCGCCGTTTCGGCGATGGGCTCGGGCATCACGCTGCGCCGCTTCCTGCGCGTCTAGCGCGGGCAGTTTTTAGCCGCCGCATAGGCACCCCTGGCTACCCTCAGCCGGTGTTTCGCACCGTGGTCATCGCGCTCGCCTGCGTCCTGCTCGCCCTCTCGGCGGGCCTCTACCTGGGCGGGCATCCGGACAAGCTGCCCGAGGGCCTGCGCGAGACCTTCGTCCAGAAGGACAGCGCCACGCGCGCCGAGGTCGAGAAGGCCATCGAACGCTCCTACTACAAGGACGTCAAGCAGGAGGACATCGAGGAGAAGTCGCTCCAAGCGCTCGTCCGCGGGCTCGGGGACCGTTTCTCCAATTACATCCCGCCCAAGGACGCGAAGCTCTTCGAGCAGTCGCTCACCGGCTCCTTTGAGGGCATCGGCATGACCGTGCAGGAGGACCCCAAGGGCCTCGAGATCGTGTCGGTCTTCCCGAAGTCGCCCGCAAAGAAGTCGGGCCTCAAGAAGGGCGACGTGATCACGGCCGTGAACGGCAAGTCGATCGAGGGTGAGGCAAGCGACGTCGCGACCGCGCGCATCAAGGGCCCGGCCGGCACGAAGGTCACGATCACCGTCGACGACGGTTCGGGCCGCGACAGGCCGCTCACGGTGAAGCGCGCGAAGATCGACGTTCCCGTGGTGCGCGGCCGGATCGAGGAGAAGGACGGCGTGAAGGTCGGCGTCGTCCAGGTGGCCACCTTCTCCGAGGGCGTACACGCGCTGGTGCGCAAGGAGATCGACGAGCAGATCGAGAAGGGCGCCAAGGGCATCGTGCTCGACCTGCGCGCGAACGGGGGCGGGCTGCTCCAGGAGGGCCGCCTGGTTGCGAGCGTGTTCATCGAGGACGGCCTGATCGTTTCCACGAAGGGCCGCAAGCGCCCCGAGCGCAAGTTCGACGCGATCGGCAAGTCGATCGACAAGGACATTCCCGTCGTGGTGCTCGTGGATCGCGGTACCGCCAGCGCCTCCGAGATCGTGACCGGCGCACTGCGCGATCACGACCGCGCCGTGGTCGTGGGCGAGCGGACATTCGGCAAGGGTGTGTTCCAGGAGGTCGAGGAGCTGCCGAACGGCGGCGTGCTCGACCTCACCGTGGGCTCCTACTTCCTGCCCGACGGCGACAACATCTCCGAGAAGGGGATCACACCGCAGGTGAAGGCGCGCGACCGCGCGAAGACGCGCAAGGACGAGGCTCTTCCCACCGCTCTGGACGAGGTCGTCAAGCAGCTTGACTGAGGTAGCCGTGCTGGCGAAGCGCGGCAAGTTCGTCGTGGCCGAGCCGCTATTCCGGCGGGGAGAGCGCATTGCTCTGCGCCCGCGGGACAAGAAGGGCGCCGGACCCGGCGACATGGTGCTGGTCGGCCAGGGCAAGCAGGGTGCACGCGTGGTGCGCAAGCTCGGCAGCCCCGAGGTGGCCCGCGACGTGGTGGAGGCGCTGATGCTCGACCGCGGCCTGCGGCGCCAGTTCCCGCGTGCGGTCTCGGAGTCGGAGGTCGAGCCGATCGCGGCCAAGCGCCGCGATCTCACCGACCTGCCGACGTTCACCATCGACCCGAACGACGCCAAGGACTTCGACGACGCGATCTCCGTGGAGGGCGACCGGCTGTGGGTGCACATCGCCGACGTCTCGGCTTTCGTGCGGCCTGGGAGCGCGCTCGACGACGAGGCGCTGCGCCGCGGCACCTCCACCTACGTGCCGGGCGCGGTCGAGCCGATGCTGCCCGAGTCGATCTCCAACGAGGCGTGCTCGCTGAAGCCCGAGGTGGTCCGGCCGGTCGTCTCGGTGGAGATGGAGATGAGCGCGGGCGGGGACGTGCGCTCGGTGTCCTTCCACCGCGCCGAGATCCGCAGCGACGCCCGGCTCACCTACGAACAGGTCGACCGGATCTTCGCCGGCCCGGGGAAGGCGCAGGCGCCGTGGGGTGAGCCCCTCATGCGCGCACGCAAGATCGCGCAAGCCCTGGCCGACAAGCGCACGGGCGCGCTCGAGGTGAACAGCACCGAGCCCTCGTTCGAGTTCGACGGCCGCGGCAACGTTGCCGCCGTGGGGCGCGAGGTGCAGACCGAATCGCACCGGCTGATCGAGCACCTGATGATCCTCGCCAACGAGCAGGTGGCGGCCTACCTCGCCGAGCGCAGGGTGCCGACGCTCTACCGGGTGCACGAGAAGCCCGATCCCCCCGCGGTCGAGTGGATGCTGCAGCGGCTTCAGTCGCTTGGGATCCCGACTCCGCCGGCCCCGAAGAACATGAGCCCCCAGCAGGCCGGGGACGTCGCGGCCGCGGCCTCGAGCCTGATCGCCGAGCACGTGCGGCGCACCGGCCAGGGATCGCGCGCGCTGCCGGTGATGGTGCTGCGGGCGCTGAAGCCCGCCTACTACGGGCCGAAGAACCTCGGTCACGCCGGGCTCGCGAGCCCGCGCTACTGCCACTTCACCTCGCCGATCCGGCGCTACCCGGACCTCGTGGTGCACCGCGCCCTGCTCGCTTCGCTCGGCCTCGACGACGCCGCACCGCGCGCCGACCAGATGCCCGACACCGGCGAGCACGCGAGCGCGATGGAGCGCGAGGCGATGGTCATCGAGCGCGACGCCGACGACGTGTGCCTGTCGTTCCTGCTCGAGCGCACGCTGCGCGAACGCGAGCCCTCGGAGCCCTTCGCGGGCGAGATCGTCGGTGTGATCGGGGCGGGCGTGTTCGTCGAGTTCGGTGAGGAGGGCTTCGAGGGGATGCTGCCCGTGCGCAGGATGCGCGGCGACTACTTCGTCCTCAATCAGGAGGAGACCGGACTCGTCGGCGAGCGCACCGGCCGCGCCCTGCGCCTCGGCGATCCGATCGAGGTGGTGGTCGACCGGGTGGACGCTCCGCGCGGGCGGGTCGACCTCGTCGAGCCGGACTAGTCTCAGCCCATGGCCAAGAAGGGCAAGCGCAAGGCCGCGCCGGGCGATCTCGCCACCAACCGGCGCGCGTCGCACAAGTACAACCTGCTCGAGAAGTGGGAGGCCGGCCTCATCCTGATGGGCTCCGAGGTGAAGTCGCTGCGCGACGGCAAGGTGCAGCTGAAGGACGCGTACGCGCACGTGCGCGACGGCGAGGTCTGGCTCCACAACATGCACATCGCGCCCTACCCGCCGGCCGCACGCGAGGGCCACGAGCCCGAGCGCCCGCGCAAGCTGCTGCTGCACCGCAACCAGATCGAGCGGATCGTCGGCAAGACCCAGGAGAAGGGCCTCACGCTCGTCCCCACGCGCATCTACTTCTCCGGCCGCAACGCGAAGGTGGAGATCGCCCTCGCCCAGGGCAAGGACCTCCACGACAAGCGCCGCGACCTGAAGGCCCGCGACCAGCGCCGCGAGATCGAACGCGCCCTGAGCGAGCGCTGAGGCGCTTCGGACAGAGCATTTAGGACCCTTTGACGTTCGCCGGGTTCACTCACTCTTCATGAGCCACCGACGCCGCAGCCTCTGGCTGAATCGAGACCTGACCGAGGACGCCGAGGGCGGTGCCTTCTCGCATGAGCGCTGGAACCCGCTCCAGCCCGAGGAGTCCACCGAGGAGCCGGCCCCGCCGCCGCCCCCGAAGAAGCGCCGCTTCGGCCTCGCCGCCTCCGCGCTCGCCGTCTCGCTGCTCGCGCTCGGCACCGGTGCCGCGGCACTGCTGTTCGGAGATCTTCGCGGTACCGACAACGAGCCTGCCGAGCTCGTCTCCGACGAGAAGGACAAGGGCCTCAAGCGCACAGACATCGGCAACGTCTATTCGAAGGCCGGCGACGGCGTGGTCTCCGTGCAGTCGCGCGGCGGCCGCGGCGTGGCCAGCGGCACCGGCTTCGTGGTGGCCTCCGACGGCACGATCGTGACCAACGCTCACGTGGTCCAGGGCGCCGACGAGGCGCGCGTGCGCTTCGGCGACACCGCGCGCCAGGTCGACGCCAAGGTCGTCGGCACCGACACCTCCACCGACCTCGCCGTGCTGAAGGTCGACCCGGACAAGGCCGGCGGACTGAAGCCCCTCACGCTCGCGAACTCCGACGACGTGCAGGTGGGCGACCAGGCCGTGGCCATCGGCCACCCCTTCGGCCTCGACCGCACCGCCACCGCGGGCATCATCTCCGGAGTCGGTCGCGAGATCCAGGCACCCAACGGCTTCGCGATCGACGAGGCGATCCAGACCGACGCCCCGATCAACCCCGGCAACTCCGGCGGTCCGCTGATCGACGCCAAGGGCCGCGTGATCGGCGTGAACTCGCAGATCGCGGCGGCAGGCGGCGGCGGCAACGTCGGCATCGGCTTCGCCGTCCCCGCCAACACCGTCAAGGAGGTCGTTCCGCGGCTCCAGAGGGGCGAGGAGATCGAGCGCCCCTACCTCGGCGTCACCACCTCCGCGGCCCCCGGCGGCGGCGCGCAGGTGCAGGGCACCGAGCCCGCGGGCCCCGCCTCGAACGCCGGCATCGAGACCGGCGACATCGTGAAGAAGTCCGACGGCAAGGGCATCGACGAGCCCGAGGACGTGGCCGAGTCGATCAAGACCCGCAAGCCCGGCGAACGCGTGAAGGTGGTTGTCGAGCGCGCCGGCGTGGAGCGCACCGTAGAGGTGACCCTCGGCACCCGTCCCGAGAAGGCTCCCTGACAGATGTCCTTCGGCTCCCCCGGCTACCTGGCGGCGCTGTTGCTCGTGCCCGTCCTGGTCGCCGCCTACGTGTGGTGGGAGCGCCGACGGCGCGCGGGCGCCGAGGCGTTCGCGAGCCCGAAGCTGATGCCCGCCGTGGCACCGCTCCGGCCGGGCGGTGTGCGCCGGCACACGCCGGCGCTGATCTACGGGATCGCGATGGTCGCGCTGCTCCTGGCGCTGGCGAAGCCGGAGCGGACGGTGGCGGTGCCGGAGGAGCGCGCGGCGGTGATGCTCGTGACCGACATCTCGGGCTCGATGGAGGCCACCGACGTGAATCCGACCCGCCTCCAGGCCGCCCGCGTGGCCTCCTACCGCTTCCTCGAGGATGCGCCCAAGGATCTGCGCGTTGGCCTCGTGGCCTTCAGCGACTCGATCCGTGCCGTCGAGGCCCCCGCCACCGATCGCGCCCCGATCCGCGACACCATGCAGCGCCTCGGCCCGCAGGGCGGCACCGCCACCGGCGACGCGCTCGACGCGGCGCTGCGGAGCCTGAAGTCGCGCAAGAGCTCTTCCTCCGGAGTCGAGACCAAGAAGCCGCCGGCGGCGATCGTGCTGCTCTCCGACGGCGCACACACCTCAGGTAAGGATCCCGTCGAGGTGGCGCGCGAGGCGAAGGAGGCCAAGATCCCGATCAACACGATCGCGCTCGGCACCGACGACGGCGAGATCGAGGTGAAGCGCCGCGACGGCAGCACCGCCACCCGGCCCGTGCCGCCCGACCGCGAGACGCTCGATGAGATCGCCGAGACAAGTGGCGGGCGGACCTTCGACGCGAATGCCGACGACGAACTCGCAGAGGTCTACGAGAAGCTCGGCTCCGAGGTGGCAACCAAGGAGGAGAAGCAGCAGGTGACCGGACTCTTTGCAGGTGGCGCCGCATTGCTGGTGCTGATGGGAGGACTCATGTCGCTCACGTGGTTCGGGCGGCTTCCATGAACAACGAGACAGACGAAGGAGGACGCATGAACGAGAACAACCCCGGACCGCGCGAAGCCCTGGAGGGCGCCCTGTATGAGGTGAAGCGCGTCATCGTGGGCCAGGACGCGATGCTCGAGCGGGTGATGGTGTCCCTGCTCACGGGCGGCCACGTGCTGCTCGAAGGCGTTCCCGGCCTCGCCAAGACCCTCACCATCAAGACGCTGGCCCAGTCGGTGGGCGGCAGCTTCGGGCGGATCCAGTTCACGCCGGACCTCGTGCCGTCAGACCTCACGGGCACGCGCGTGTACCGCCCGGACACCGGCCGCCTCGACACCGAGCTCGGGCCCGTGTTCGCCAACTTCCTGCTCGCGGACGAGATCAACCGCGCACCGGCCAAGGTGCAGTCGGCCCTGCTCGAGGTGATGCAGGAGAAGCAGGTGACGATCGGGGGCGAGACACATCCGGTCCCCGACCCGTTCCTCGTGCTCGCCACCCAGAACCCGATCGAGTCCGAGGGCACCTACCCGCTGCCCGAGGCGCAGCTCGACCGTTTCCTGATGAAGATCGTGGTCGACTACCCGAGCCCCGTGGACGAGGAGGCGGTGGTCGCTCGTTCGATCGACGTGCCGCACGCGGTCCAGGAGCGGCTCGGAGCCGAGGACCTCATCCGCTACCGCGAGGACGTGGCCGAGATCTTCGTCTCGCGCGAGGTGATCGCATATGCCGTGTCGCTGGCGGATGCCACTCGCCGCCCGGTGGACTACGGCCTGCACGATCTCGGGCCGCTGATCGCATACGGCGCCTCGCCGCGTGGTCCGATCGGCCTGATCCAGGCCTCGCGGGCGCTGGCGCTGCTGCGCGGCCGCGGGCACGTGCTCGAGTCAGACGTGCGCGACCTCGCGCGTGACGTACTCCGGCACCGGCTGGTGCTCACCTACGAGGCCCTCAGCGAGGGCGTGTCCGCCGACGACGTGCTGGAGCGCGTGCTCGACGCGGTCGGCGTTCCGGGGCTGCACGCGGTCACCGCCTAGCCATGACCCTCGTTCGCCCCACGGCAAGCCAGGGCCCCGGCCCGCTGTCGCCCTCGGTCGTCGAGGCGCTCGACCTCGCGTTCGTGAAGCGCGGCGGCGGCATGGCCCATGGCGACCACGTGGCGGCGGGAGTGGGGGTGGGCACCGAGCTCGCCCAGCTGCGGCCCTACCAGCCGGGTGACGACATCCGGCGCATCGACCCCAACGCGAGCGCCCGCACGGGGATACCGCACGTGCGCGAGGAGGTGCCCGAACGCCAGCTCACGAGCTGGATCGTGCTCGACGTGTCGCCGTCGATGGCCTTCGGCACCGCCGACCGGCTGAAGAGCGACGTGGGCGCGGGGCTCGTCGACGTGATCGGCCGCCTGGCCGTACGCCGCGGCGGGCGTGTGGGGATGCTCGCCTTCGGCGGCCCGGCGCTTCGCCTGGTGCCCCCGCGCGGCGGGCGCGGCGCGCTGCTCGGC